>NZ_JBKFBD010000012.1:0-123547 GCF_053345975.1 Microbacterium sp. C23T
GACGGCGCGGACCACCGCGGCGGCGGGGGTGCACGCCCGGGGGGGGGGGGGGCCGCCCCCCCCGCCCGGGGGGTCGGCGACGGCGACGAGTTCGAGGTCCGCGGCGCCCAGCACCGCGTCGACGTGGCCGCGCCCGTGGCCGTGGACGCCGGCGACGCCCACGCGAAGGCGCTCCGTCACAGGCCGGCCTCGGCACGCAGCGCGGGAAGCGCGGCTTCGACGGCCGGGGCGTCGGCGAGCTCTTCGTCGAGCACGTACGCCGTCAGCTCGAGGTCGAGCTCGCCGCCCTCGAGGATCGTGCGCGGCTCGTCCCAGGCCACCGAGGGGCCGGCGCCGAGATATTCGGCGAATCGGACGAACCACGGCAGCCGCTCGTCGCCCTGCGTCAGCACGACGGTGGTGCCCCGCTCGGGGAAGGTGAAGGCGATCCACGGCGTCGCCGCCCCGTGCACGTCCCGTTCGGTGTCGCCGGCGGGGCTGAAGACCCGGGCGATCTCGGGGGCGAACCGCCAGAAGATGCCGCCATACCCGGCGCCGTCGCGCCCGTTCGTCGCCGGGGACCCGAAGGTGATCGCGTCGAGCGTCGCCTTGAGGTGGCTGCGCCACCGGAGCGCCCAGCCGTTCGCCAGCTCGGCGGAGCGGAGCTCCCGCACCTCGACGAGCTGGGTCGTGCCGTGCTCGTCCACCCAGCTGAGCCGCTCGTCGAGCGCGTGCCCCTCGATGTGCAGGCGGTCCCGGCGCTGGCGTCCGTGGTTGGGGACCATGACCGACCCCTCGCCACGCACGTACGTGCGCCCGCCCCAGTAAGACGTGCCGTTGACGTCGGCGATGGCGAGGCTCACACCGAGGTGGTGAGGGTGGTCGGTCGGCTCGGTCACCGTGAGCGGCGTCCCGGTACGGGAGATCACCGCGTCGAGGTACGGGCGCGGCGACAGCACCGAGTCGACGTTCACGCCCTCCTCGTACTGGGCGACGACGGTGGATCCGAGCCGCAGGACCGGACGGGCCGGACCCACCCAGCCGCTGGCGTGGGATGCCGGACCGGAGCTCCGGCGCGCCACGAGGACGGGCCGGTAGAACAGGGGGTGGTCGGCGCTCTCGCCGTCCAGTGCGTGACGCATGCGATTCCAAGCCTGCCGCCCGATCTCGATCCGCGGGACCGACATGGTCGTCAGCGGAGGGGCGGCGAAACGAGACTGCGGGATGTCGTCGATCCCGACGATGGAGAGTTGTTCGGGCACCTCCACGCCGACCTCGCGCAGGCGCGACATGAGCCCGAGCGCGACGAGGTCGTTGAAGGCGATGGCGGCGGTGGCCCCGGTCTCGAGGACGGCGTCGGCGGCGTCGTAGCCCGCTTCCATGCTCGATCCCGCCGCAATGGTGAGGAACTCGAGGTCGGGGTGGTCCCGCGCCAGCTCCCCGAGTCCCAAGGCCCGCTGCTCGTTCGCGTAGCTGAGGGCCGGACCCGCGACGTAGGCGATGCGGCGGTGGCCGAAGCCCCGCAGGTGCATCCCCAGCTCCTTGACGGCCGTGGCGTAGTCGACCGACAGCTGCGCCGCCGCGGTGTCGTCGACGCGGCGGTTCACCACCACGACAGGGGTGGTGCGCTGGATGAGGTCGCGGAGCTCGGCGTCCGGCATCCGTGGCGACACCAGCACCAGCGCATCGCACTTGCTCCGCGCCTCGCTCGCGATGTCGGCCTCGACGCCGACCGCCTCGGCGCTGTCGGCGACCAGCACGCGGTAGCCGTCGCGCGCTGCGGCGACGGTGAGTCCCTTCAGCACGCCCTGGAACATCGGATTCTCGAGGTCGGGAACCAGCAGCGCGATGGTGTGGCTGCTCCCCCGCACGAGACTGCGCGCCGCCTCGCTCGGCGAATAGTTCAGCGCGGCCACCGCGCGGTTGACCTTCGCGACGATGGCGGGATCGACGGTGGCGACGCCGTTGAGGACGCGCGACACGGATGCCTGCGACACACCCGCATACTGTGCGACCTGCGCCATCGTGATCGGGCGCGACGTGACCTCGCTCAAGGAATCCCCCTCCTCTCTCAATCTTGGGCGCCGACGGGCGCGGTGGGGCGCATTCGACCGCACGACTTCCGTCATCGCGGCGCGCCCGCCCGGGACCGGACCCCTCATCACTTCGGTCCGGCCCCGGACAGTCCTGGGGACGACGGGGTTGCGCGCTCGGTGTCGCGACCCCGCGTCGGCTAGATCGCCGCGTCGTCGAGCGCCTGCTGCAGCTCCGCGATGAAGCTGGCGGCCGCGTCCTCGGGCGTCACCTCACCGAACAGCACGCGCTGCGTGTGCTGGTCGATGATCGTCTCGATCGCACCGCCGCCCGGAGGGGTCGCCGGCGGCGCGTCGCCGACCCGCGGCGCGATCTTGTCGAGGAAGTCGACGACCTCCTGGTTGACCTCATCGAGCTTCGGGGTGATGTACGCGCGGATCTTGTCGTTCGCGGGCACGCCGCGCTCGGCGAGCAGCAGGTCCGCCGCGTCCTCGCTGTTGGCGAGGAAGTCGAGGAACAGTGCGACCTCGGCCGGGTGCTCGGTCTTGGCCGACGCCGACCAGAACATCGAGGGCTTGTAGTACGCGGCGGCGGCGTCGCCCTCGTCCGGCGTCGGCACCATGAGCGGCACGAGGTTCTGGCCGCTCGCGTCGCGGAGGGCGGCGACCTGGTTCGACCACCACGGTCCGAAGGCGGACTGGTTGGTCGCCGTGAACGACTCCGCGAGTCCGGCCGACTCGCGCTCGATCGTCGCGGAGGGGACGGGCGTGCCGCCCGCCTCGGTCACGTCGAGCAGGTTCTGCCACCAGGCGGCGAGCGTCTTCTCGCTCGCGGTCACCTCGGGCGAGCCGTCGTCGGCGTACAGCGACTCGCCGTGCTGACGCAGCCAGTTGTTGAGGCCGCCGTCCTCGAAGCCCCAGGACTGCGAGCCGACGACCGCGCCGCCGCTGGCGGCGGTCACCTCCTCGGCCACCTCGTTGAGGTCGTCCCACGACCACGTCTCGTCGTCGGGGAGCTCGATGCCGAGGCTGTCCAGCACATCCACGTTCGCCATGTAGGTGTAGGTGTTGATGCCCACCGGAACGCCGTACTGCGTGCCGTCGAGCGCGCCGGTGCCGAGCACGGACTCCGGGAAGTCACCGGTCGGCAGCTGGTCGCCGAGGGTGCCGAGATCCAGCAGCACGCCATTGGCGGCGTACGTCGACAGCTGCTTCTCGTCCATCTGGATGATGTCGGGAGCATCGCCGGCGGCCACCGTGGTGGCGAGCTTGTCCCAGTAGCCGGCCCAGTCCGTGTACTGCGGTTCGATGGTGATGTTCTCGTGCTCGGCCTCGAAGGCCGAGATGAGCTCCTCCGTGATGCCGTGGCGGACGTCGTTGCCCCACCAGGTGAAGCTGAGCGTCACGGGCTCGTCTGACAGGGTCGGTCCGGTGGCTGGGGTCTCCGTCGAACCCGCGCACGCGGTCAGCGTCAGCATCGTCGCTGCGCCGACGGAGGTCAGCAGCAACCAGCGCGGTGCGGTTGTGGTGCGTCGCATGTCTTGCATCCTTTCGACCGAAGTCGGTGAGTGGTGTTGGTGCGGTGTGATGAGGGTGGGCCCTGCGGCCCGCGAAGAGGTGCGTGACGCGAGCGTCACTTGATCCCGGTGGTCGCGATCCCCTTGATGAGGAACTTCTGGCCGAACAGGAAGATGAGGAAGATCGGGATGAGCGACACGACGCTCATCGCGAACATCTGGGCGTAGTTCGTGGAACTCTGCGCGTCCTCGAAGGACCGCAGCGCCAGGGGCACGGTGTACAGCTCGGGCTTGGTCAGGAAGATCAGCTGGGAGAAGAAGTCGTTCCAGGTCCAGATGAAGGTGAAGATCGCGGTCGTCGCCAGTGCCGGCACCATGAGCGGGAGGATGATCTGCAGGAAGATCCGCGGGTGGCCCGCCCCGTCGATCCGCGCCGCCTCATCGAGCTCCTTCGGGATGCCCCGGATGAACTGGACCATCAGGAAGATGAAGAACGCATCCGTGGCCAGCAGCTTCGGCACGATCAGCGGCAGGAACGTGTTGACCCAGCCCAGCTGGGAGAACAGCACGTACTGCGGAACGATGATGACGTGGATCGGGAGCATGATGCTCAGCAGCATCACCGCGAACCAGAACCGTTTGCCGCTGAACGACAGGCGGGCGAACGCGTAGGCCGCCATCGAGCACGACACCAGGTTGCCGACGATGCAGCCGATCACGATCAGCGCCGAGTTCCACATGTAGACGTTGAACGGATACGCGAGCGCGTTCCACCCGTCGGTGTAGTTCGAGACCTCGAAGCTGTCGGGGATGATGCTGGGATCGCGGAAGATCTCGTCGTTCGGCCGCAGCGAGCTGACGACCATCCAGATCACGGGGTAGAGCATCGCGAGCGCCAGGGCGATGAGCAGGACGTGTCGCACGACGCTCTCCATGGGCTTGCGGAACGGACTGCGCCGGCGGGCGAGCGGAGGGCGGCCGGTGACGATCGTCTCGGTCGCGAGCGGGGCCGTCGTGGCGGCGGCGTCGTCAATCTTGGTCATCGTAGAAAACCCAGAATCTCGAGGTCCAGAACATCAGGACGGTCAGAATGCCGATGATGACCAGCAGCAGCCACGCCATGGCCGACGCGTAGCCCATGTTGTAGTTCGTGAAGCCCTGCTGGTACAGGTACAGCGTGTAGAAGAGCGTGGAGTCGACCGGCCCGCCGGTGCCGCCCGAGACGATGTACGCCTGCGTGAACGACTGGAACGTGCCGATGAGCTGCAGCACGGCGTTGAAGAAGATGATCGGGGTGAGCAGCGGGATCGTGATGCGGAACAGCTGCTGCCGCCGGCTGGCGCCGTCGACGTCCGCCGCCTCGTAGTACATCGTCGGGATCTGGCGGAGGCCGGCGAGGAAGATCACCATCGGCGAGCCGAAGGTCCACACGTTCAGGATCATGAGCGTGCCGAGCGCGGTGTCGGGGTTCGAGATCCACCCCTGCCCCTGGATGCCGAAGACCGCGAGCACCTGATTGACGAGGCCGTCGACACCGAAGATCTGGCGCCACAGGATCGCGATCGCGACGCTCGCTCCGAGCAAGGACGGCAGGTAGAAGGCGGAGCGGTAGAACGCCAGACCGCGCAGGCCCCGGTCGAGCACGATCGCCAGGAACAGCGCGACGGCGAGCTGCAGCGGCAGTGACACGAACACATACGTGAAGGTGACCTGGAGCGCCGAGTGGAGCCGCTCGTCCTCCCACATGCGGGCGTAGTTCTGGAGCCCGATCCACTTCGGCGCGCTGAGCAGGTTGTAGCGGGTGAACGAGAGGCCGAACGAGGCGACCATCGGCCCCATCGTGATGAGGATCAGCCCGACGAACCAGGGGGCGAGGAAGAGGTAGGCGGCCTTGTTCTGCTTCTTGCCGTCGCTCTTCGCGGACTTGAGCTTGCCGAGCTCGCCGATCGCGCTCATGCGGTGCCTCCGCGTACGCGGCCCGGCGGCAGCGTTCTAGGGCGGTGCGTCGTCGTCACCGTATCCTCCGGTCTCGTCTTCGAGGATGAGAATGCGCTTTCTGGAATGCGCTTTCTCATTCTTGTCAGAATGGATGCGGAAGCGCAAGTGCTTCCGTGAAATCAACCGGAATCTGCGCCAGATCCCCGAGAAAGGGGTTTCACAGAATGCGCAGTCTCACGAACGGGGGCGGGCCGGCGACACGACGAAGGCCCCGGATGCCGAGCATCCGGGGCCTTCGTGGAATCGCTGCAGAAGCAGCGCGGGATTACTTGAGGGTAACCGTCGCGCCGGCCTCTTCGAGAGCGGCCTTCGCCTTGTCGGCGGTCTCCTTGTTGGCGCCCTCGAGGACGGCCTTCGGAGCACCGTCGACGACGGCCTTGGCCTCGCCGAGGCCCAGCGAGGTGAGCTCGCGGACCGTCTTGATGACCTGGATCTTCTTGTCGCCGGCAGCCTCGAGGATGACGTCGAACGAGTCCTTCTCCTCCTCGGCAGCAGCCTCGGCGCCCGCGCCACCGGCGCCGGCAACGGCGACGGGAGCAGCAGCGGTGACGTCGAACTTCTCCTCGAACGCCTTCACGAACTCGCTGAGCTCGACGAGGGTGAGGTCGGCGAACTGCTGCAGCAGTTCCTCAGTGGTGAGCTTCGCCATGATGTATCTCCTAGATAGATGGGGTTGTGAGAAAAGATCGCCGGTCGCTCACGCGGCCTCGGCGGTCTCCAGCTTTTCGCGAAGCGCGTCGATGGTCGCGGCAGCCTTGCCCATCGTCGCCTTCATCATGCCCGCAGCCTTCGCCAGCAGAACCTCACGGCTCTCGAGCGAGGCGTACTTGTTGACCTCGTCGGCGCTGAGGGAGTTGCCCTCGAAAACGCCGCCCTTGATCACGAGAAGCGGGTTGGCCTTGGCGAAGTCACGCAGAGCCTTCGCGGTGGCGACGAAGTCGCCGTGCACGAACGCGATGGCCGACGGACCCTTGAGGTCTTCGTCCAGCGACGTGATCCCCGCGTTGTTCGCGGCGATCTTGGTCAGCGTGTTCTTCACCACGGCGTATTCCGCGTCCTGACGGATGCTGTTGCGCAGCTGCTTGAGCTGGGCAACCGTCAGACCGCGGTACTCGGTCAGCAGAACGGCGTTCGAGTCCTCGAAGTTCTTCGTGAGCTCGGCAACCGATGCGTCCTTCTGCGCCATGGTCACTCCTTGTGTGTGTGAGACGCTCCGCGGTGGCGAGGCGCCGGCCGGAGGCATCCGCTCATCTTCTCGTCACGGCAACAAAAAAGCTCCGGCGCAAGCGCACGGAGCGGGATTCCTGATCCAGGAGAATCGTTCGTGACACCTGCGCGGGCCTCTGCATAAGCAGTGCTTCGATCTCGATGCGTTCGCACGCACGTCGATGACCGGCGGTCTTCGGCTCCGACAAGGGTACGTGATCCCGGCGTCTCCGCCAAATCGAGCGGGATGCGCCAGAACCGTCCGCACGCCCGGCCCCATTGCGCGAGCACTCCGGAAGGAGAAGGCTCTCAGCGAGCCTGCAGCACGAGAGTCGCGCGACCGTGTCTCGAGCGACGGAGAGGACGACGATGTCTGCCAATCGAGCGGTGGCCTACAAGGGGCCAGGCGAGGTCGAAGTGATCGACACCGACTACCCCGAGTTCGAACTGAAGGACGGACCGGGCGTCAACCCGGCGAACGTCGGCAGGAAGGTGCCCCACGGCGCGATCCTCAAGACCGTGTCGACGAACATCTGCGGCTCTGACCAGCACATGGTCCGCGGCCGCACGACCGCACCCGCGGGCCTCGTGCTCGGTCACGAGATCACCGGCGAAGTGGTCGAGGTCGGCCCCGACGTCGAGTTCATCAAGGTCGGCGACATCGTCTCCGTCCCGTTCAACATCGCCTGCGGCCGCTGCCGCAACTGCAAAGAGGGCAAGACCGGCATCTGCCTCAACGTCAACCCCGACCGCCCCGGCAGCGCCTACGGCTACGTCGACATGGGCGGCTGGGTCGGCGGCCAGGCCGAGTACGTCCTCGTCCCCTACGCCGACTGGAACCTCCTCAAGTTCCCCGACCGCGACCAGGCACTCGAGAAGATCCTCGACCTCACGATGCTCTCCGACATCTTCCCCACCGGCTTCCACGGCGCCTACACCGCCGGCGTCCGGCCGGGTTCGACCGTCTACATCGCCGGCGCCGGACCTGTCGGGCTGGCTGCCGCCGTCGGGGCGCAGCTGCTCGGGGCGGCCGTCGTCATCGTGGGCGACCTCAACGCCGGCCGCCTGGCCCGTGCCCGCTCGTTCGGCTGCGAGACCGTGGACGTCTCCCAGGGCGACCCCAAAGACCAGATCGAGCAGATCCTCGGCGTCCCCGAGGTCGACTCGGGCGTCGACGCCGTCGGCTTCGAAGCGAGAGGACACGGATCGGATGCCTCGCACGAGGCGCCCGCGACCGTGCTCAACTCGCTGATGGACCTCACTGCGGCCGGCGGCGCGCTCGGCATCCCCGGGCTCTATGTCACCGGCGACCCGGGCGGCATCGACGAAGCCGCCAAGGTCGGCTCCCTCTCGCTGCGCCTCGGGCTCGGCTGGGCCAAGTCGCTGTCGTTCACCACCGGCCAGTGCCCGGTCATGAAGTACAACCGCCAGCTCATGATGGCGATCCTCCACGACAAGGTCCACATCGCCGACGCCGTCGGTGCGACCCCGATCGGCCTCGAAGACGCCCCGCAGGGCTATGCCGACTTCGACCACGGTGCCGCGAAGAAGTACGTGCTCAACCCCAACGGCTACATCCAGACCGCTTGACCGCGCCTCGGCCCGAGGCATCCGTCCCGCAATGAAAGGAACTCCCCATGTCCGTGACCCTCGCAGACGCCCGTCGCGTGATCGAAGCCGCTGAGAAGCGCGCCGACGAGATCGGCCAGCCCATGAACATCGCCGTCGTCGATGCGGGCGGCAACCTCGTCGCGCACGTGCGTCAGGACGGCGCCTGGATCGGCAGCATCGAGATCTCGATGAGCAAGGCCTGGACGTCGAAGGCGTTCGACATCTCGACGAAGGACCTCGGCGACAACTCGCAGCCGACGCAGCAGTTCTTCGGCATCCACACCACCAACGCGCACGGTCGCGGCGTCGCGATCTTCGCCGGCGGCGTGCCGCTCAGCCGCGACGGCAAGGTCGTCGGTGCCGTGGGCGTCAGCGGAGGCTCGGGCGAGCAGGACCAGACCGTCGCGGAGGCCGGCGCCGCGGCGTTCTGACACCTCGGCCGCCAGGCGGTGCCCAGGCGACGTCAGGTGCGCCAGGGGCAGAGGTCGACCTTGTGGCCGTCGGCGTCGGCGAGCGTCCACCATTCGGGCGCGTGCGAGTCGTCGACGATGACGCCGCCCGCGGCGAGCGCGGCGTCGAGCCGCTTCTCGATGATGTCGCGGGGTCCGTTGACGTCGAGGTGCGACCGACCCCGCAGCGGCTTGTCTACCGGCTGGAACCAGATGAGCGGGCCGCGGCCGTCCTTGTCGAAGAGGACGCCGTCGCGCACCTCCGAGAAGCCGGTCGCCGCCTTCCAGAACGGCACGACCGCGCCCGGGTCGGGTGTGGCGACGGCGAGCATCACGTCGAGCATGCGCCCGGTGTCGGCCGGGATGTCGAGCTCGCGCGCGGCCTGCGAGATCTGCGCGGCCAGCGCGGCATCCTTCTCCGTCAGTCCCCCGGCCGAGTGCGTCATGAGCCGCACGCGCACGGACGTGTACCGCACGTCGACGTCGGGATGGTGGTCGGCCGCCTCGGCCAGTTCGGCGATCGCGCCGAAGAACTGCGCCCCCGCGGCGAACGTGCCGGTGCGGAACAGCGCGAACGCCCCGGTCACGCGCGGATGCCAGTCCTCGACACCGGGGAACGCGCGGAACTCGTCTCTCGTCATGGTGCCCATGCCCCGAGGATGCCACCGTGACCGCCGACCGCAACCCCCCTTGCGCGCCGCCGGTCCGTCGACCGCGGTGCGTCGCAGGCGGCGGATGTCTCATCGGCGGCGTAGCCTCGAAGGGTGAATCCCGTTCCCTCCGTCGCGCACCCGTCGGGGCTCGCGGAGCAGGCACCGGAGGTGGCCGCCCGCATCGTCGCGGACTCCCGCGACCGGGTGGCCTGGGTGCGCGCGCGGTCCCGGGGCATCACCGCGACGGACGTCGCCACCCTCACCTCCGACAGGGCGATCGCCCGCGCGGCCGATGCGAAGCTCCTCGGCTCGGGCTTCTCAGGCAACGCGTACACCGCGCACGGACGCGCCCGCGAGCCGGAGATCGCGGCGTGGGTCGCGGCGACGCACGGCATCCAGCCGTCGTCCGCGCTCTTCCACGCCGTCGTCGAGAAGCGCCACCTCGCGACCCCCGACGGCATCGCGGTCGACAGCGTGGGCCGCATCACCCTCGCCGAGATCAAGACGACGAACAAGGCGTGGCGCAGCATCCCGCGGGGCTACCTCCGCCAGGTGTGGTGGCAGCAGCACGTGCTGGGCGCGGAGCGCACGCTGGTCGCGTGGGAGCAGCACGACGGCTTCGTACCCGTCGACGACGAGCCCCGCTGCGCGTGGGTCGACCGCGACGACGCCGAGATCGCGAAGCTCGTGCGCCTCGCGACCTCTCTCATCGACGAGCTCTACCTGCGCACCATGCGCGCACGGCAGCAGCCGGCACGGGCCCCGCAGCCGCCGGCCGCGCCGCGCGAGCCGTTCCGCGCGCTCGCCCTCGCGGACTGACCGCTCGCAGAGCGCGCACCGCTCTCACCGGATCGTGATGACGCGCCGGTTCTCGGCATCCCACACCCGCGAGCCGACGGCCTCGCCGCTGATGTGCGGGGCCCTGATCGTGCGCATCGCCGTCACCAGCCGCACCGCGGTCAGCCCGCGCGCGAGGGTGATGTGCGGCGTCCAGTGGTCGATGCGCGTGGTCGAATAGCGGGGCTCGGGTCTGCCGGCGAGCTCGGCCACGACGCGGTGGACCTCCAGCAGGGCGGAGGTCACGACGACCTGGCGCGTGAGCACGTACCGATCCCGGTGGCCGAGGAGCAGCACTCCGCCGAGCTCGAGGGGAACGGGAAGCATCTCCGCGATTCCGGCAAAGGCCGACGGCTCGAGATGCTCCCGCACCGCGAGCGTGACGTGGGGGCGGTTGCTGGGCGCCGGGTTGCGTCCCGAGCTCGGCAGGTCCGCGCCGAGCAGCCGGTCCCAGTCCTCCCGCACCACGCGGTCGATCTCGGCATCCGGAATCAGTTCGACGCTGAACACCCCTCCATCCTCCCGCGCGCCGGCGTCCTGCGCCGGACGCGGGTCACCGTGCCTGCCCGGCCGCCTCGACCTTCGCCGTCTCCACCGCTGCGGCCTCCGCATCGCCGTCGTCCGCACCCGCGTCCGGTACGCCGCCGTCGACACCCGCGGCCTCGACCTCGGCACCTGCCGCCTCGGCGTCCCACCCGGGCTTCGGCACCGAGTCGATGAGCAGCCGCGTGTACTCGTGCTGCGGGGCGGCGAGGAGCTCCGCCGTGCGACCGCGCTCGACGATCTCGCCGCGGCGCATCACGACGGTCTCGTCGCAGACGCGCCGGACGACGGCGAGGTCGTGGCTGATGAAGAGCACGGTGAGTCCGCGCTCCCGCCGGATGCGGTCGACGAGGTCGAGCACCTGCGCCTGCACCGAGACGTCGAGCGCGCTCGTCGCCTCGTCCATCACGAGCACGTCCGGCTCGATCGCGAGGGCACGGGCGATCGCGACGCGCTGCCGCTGACCGCCCGAGAGGGTCCGCGGCCGCGCGGCGGCGTGCTTCTCCTCCAGTCCGACCTGGGCGAGCAGGTCGAGCACCCGCGACCGCGCCTCGGTCGCGCTCAGCCGGGTGTGCAGGCGCAGGGCGTCCTCGATGGCCCGGCCCGCCGTGATGCGCGGGTCGAGCGACAGGTACGGATCCTGGAACACCATCTGCACGCTGCGTGCGTGGGCCAGCCGCTCGCGCCTGTTGCGAGGGACCGCGGTGCGCTCGCGACCGTCGATGCGGATGTCGCCCGTGTCAGCGGCCTCGAGCCCCACGATCATGCGCGCGAGCGTCGACTTGCCCGACCCCGACTCCCCCACCACCCCCAGCGCGCCGCCGCGGGGCACCGCGACCGACGCGTCGATCACCGCGCGCACAGGCTCCTTGCCCCGGCGCACATACGTCTTCGACACCCCGGCCGCCTCGAGCATCGGCGATGCGGCAGTCGCCACGGCCGCGGCATCCGTTGGCCTGTCGTCGCGCACAGAATCGGAGGTCTTCACCGACGCGCCGTCGGATGGATGCTGCGCCCCGGCGTGTCCCCCAGAACCTCCGATTCTGTGCGCCATGTCGACCATCGGCGCCGCCGCGGCTGCGGCATCCGGCCCTCGCTCGTCGCGCACAGAATCGGAGATTTCCGACGACACGCCGGTGGACGGATGCTGCGCCCCGGCGTGTTCCGCAGAGCCTCCGATGCGGTGACCCGCGGTCGCGCCCGGTGCGGTGCCGACGAGAGTCGGGGTCGCGGCGACGAGGCGCCGCGTGTACTCGGCCCGCGGGGCTCGCAGCACGTCGTGCGCGCGGCCCTGCTCGACGACCTGCCCGCCGCTCATCACATACACGCGGTCGCACAGCGAGGCGGCGAGGTTGAGGTCGTGCGTGATGAAGAGCATGCCCATGCCGCGGCTCGCGCGTTGTTCGGCGAGCACGCCGATGATCTCGGCCTGGGTGGTCACGTCGAGGGCGGTCGTGGGCTCATCGCACACGAGGAGCTTCGGCGACGTCGTCAAGGCTCCCGCGATCATGACGCGCTGCAGCATCCCGCCCGAGAACTCGTGCGGATACTGGCGCAGGTGGTCTTCGGGACGGGGCAGGCGCACCGCCTCGAGCAGCTCGACGGCGCGTGCGCGCGCAGCATCCGTCGACCATCCCTCTGCGAGGCGGAGCGCCTCTGTGAGGTGATCCCCGATCGTCCGCATCGGATTGATGCCCGCCCGCGGATCCTGGAAGATCATCGCCGCGCCGTGGCGACGCAGCTGCCGGAGTTCCGGCGCGGGGGCGGTGAGCACTCCGGCGCCGTCGAGCACGACCTCGCCGGTGATCGTGGCGCGGTCGGGAACGAGCCCCAGAACGGTGCGGGCGGTCAGCGACTTGCCCGAGCCGGACTCGCCGACGAGGCCGACGGTCTCGCCCGCGGCCACCGACAGCGTGATGCCGTCCAGAAGCCGGGTGCCGTCGGGCAGGTCGAGCGTGAGGTCGCGGATGTCGAGGAGTGCCGGACTCGGCGCAGTCGGCGCGGCGGCAGGAACGACGACGGTCTCGGTTGCGTTCATGCCGGGATCTCCCCACCGATGCGGTCGGAGAGCTCTTCTCCGATGATGTTGACGGCCACGACGACCACGACGACGGCCACCGCCGGGACGATCGCGGGCAGGAAGTGCCCGCCGATGAGCCCGGCCTGCGCCTCGTTGATCATCGCGCCCCAGTCGGCGGTGGGCGGCTGCACGCCCAGGCCGAGGAACGACAGGGCGGCGAGCTCGGCGAGCACATAGCCGAAGTTGAGCGTCGACTGCGCGCCGACGATGGGCGTGACGTTCGGCAGCACGCGCCGCAGCGCGATCCACGCGCCGCCGAAGCCCTGCACGCGATACGCCGCGACGTAGGGCCGGGTGCGCTCGGCCGCGATGAGCGAGCGGGTGAGGCGCGCGACGAACGGCGCGTACGCGATGCTCATCGCGATGACGGGAGCGACCAGCCCCTTGCCGAAGAGCGCGACCGCCATGATCGCGATGAGCAGGGACGGGAAGGCGAACAGCACGTCGAACAGGCGACCGAGCACGGAGTCGATCCAGCCGCCGCGCCAGCCGGCGAGGAGACCGAGGAGGATGCCGAGCACCGTCGACGCGATCACCACGAGGAGCGGACCGAGCAGGGCCGTGCGCGCACCGTAGATGAGGCGGCTCAAGGTGTCGCGGCCGAGACCGTCGGTGCCCAGCCAGTGCGCGGCGCTCGGCGGCGCGTTGACCGCGGCGAAGTCGACGGCGTCGGGGTTGTACGGCGCGAGGAACGGGGCGAAGATCGCGGCCAGCGTCATCGCGGCGAGGACTCCGAGCGCGATCGCGAAGGTCAGGCTGGTGCGGGGCAGCCGTGGTGCGCGCAGCACCTTCACGGCGAGGGTGGGCGTTGTCGTCATCGGGCACCGGCTCCGGCAGCGGATCGGGGATCGATCCAGGGTTCGAGGACGTCGATCACGGCGTTCACGAGCACGAACGCGGTCACGACGAGGAGGACGATCGCCTGCACGACCGGGAAGTCGAGGCGGTCGACCGACTGCACGAGCAGCGAGCCCATGCCGGCGAGACCGAAGGCCGCCTCGACGATGGAGCTGGCGACCAGGAGGCCGGCCACCAGCATCCCGCTCACCGTCAGGATCGGCCCGACGGCGTTGCGGAACACGTGACGGCGGATCACGGTGCCGCGCTTGATGCCACGGCTGATCGCGACCTCGACGTGCTCACGGTCGAGCTGGTCGATCATCGACGAACGCGTCACCTTGCCCACCAGCACGACGAACACGATCGCGAGGGCGATCGACGGAAGCACGAGGTGGTAGACCGTGTCCCAGAACCCCTCGCCCGACCCGAACGACGGGAACCAGCCGAGCTGCACAGCGAACACCGCGATGAGCACGATGGATCCGACGAACGACGGGATGGCGCCGAGCACGGTGAGCCCGATGAGGATCGAGCGGTCCGCGAGGCGTCCGCGGTGGAGGGCGGCGACCGCGCCGGCGATGAGGCCGACGACCGCGATCATCGTGCCCGCCATCACGACCAGCCCGAGGGTGACGGGCAGCCGCTCGCCGAGCACCACGGTGACGTCCTGCCGGTACTGCAGCGACCGACCCAGGTCGCCGTGGAGGAGCCCCGCGACCCAGTTGAGGTACTGCTGCCACGGCGGCAGGTCGAGACCGTACTGCGCGGTGACCTGGGCCACCGCCTCGGGGCTGGGCTTGCGCCCCCGCAGCAGGAACGCCACCGGATCGCCCGGCACCAGGAAGCGCGAGAAGAAGACGAGCACGGATGCCAGGAACAGCGTGAGCAGCAGCCCGCCGAGCTTGCCGGCGATCCGGCGGACGGCGATCATCGCTCCCCCGCTCCCTCCGGCCCGCCGCCGATCCGGGCGGGGCCCGGCGGCGACCGCCGGGCCCGCGCTCACGTCAACGGGAGCCAATGGTCGCCGCCCACGGGTAGTACATGAACGCCACCGACGGGGCGACGCCGGTCACCCGGTCGCCGAGGAACAGCGTCATCGGGCCCTGGAACAGCGGCAGCCACGGCAGCTGCTCGTTCGCGATGCGCTGAGCCTGGGCGGTGACCTCGCTGCGCGCCGCGGGGTCGTCGATGGTGACGGCCTCGTTCACGAGGGCGTTGAACTCGGGGTCGCTCCAGTTGCCGTAGTTGCTGAACTCGCCGGTGCGCAGCACGCTGTACATCTCGAGCGGATCCGGGCTCGACAGGTACCACGAGGTGTAGAACAGGTCGATGCCCTCGCGCGCGGTCGGGTCGGAGAAGAGCGCCGTGTACGCGCTCGGGCTCACCGTCTCGATGGTCGCCGTGAGGCCGATCGACTGTGCGGCGGCGGCCGCGCCCTGCGAGATGACGGTGAAGTCGTTGCTGATCGGCGCGGTGGCGATCACGATCTCCTCGCCCGCCACCCCCGCCTCGTCGATGAGCTTCTTGGCCGCTTCGATGTCGTACGGATACTCCTCGAGCCCGTCGAACGCCTCCTTCAAGCCCGCGTCGCTCGCGCCGACCCACACCGACTCGGTGGTGAGCGCGTTCGTGACCTCGCCGTAGCCCTTGGCCGCAGCATCCAGGATCCCCTGCCGGTCCATCGCCATGAGCAGCGCCCGGCGCACGCGCTCGTCGCCGAGCGGACCCTCCAGGTTGTTCACGATGAGGCTGCCGACCGCGGTGTTGAGGCCGAAGTACATGTCGCCCTTGCCGGAGTCCTGCAGCTGCCCGATCGCGTCGGCCGGGATCATCCACCCGCCGTCGACCTCGCCCGACTTCAGCGCGTTGACACGCGCGTTGGGGTCGGTCATGAAAAGGATGTCGACCTCGCCGGCGCGGGCGCGCAGCGTGTCGTCCCAGTAGTCGTCGTAGCGGGTGAGCGTGACCGACTCCCCCGACTTCCACTCGGTGAGCGCGAAGGGGCCGGTGCAGTTGACGAGTCCCGTCGAGTTGCCGTAGTCGGCACCCGTCTCGGCAAGGGTCGCCGAGGACTCGACGACACCCGCCGACCCGCCCATCGCGAGGTTGAACTGCGAGTCAGGGCCGTTCATGGTCACCGTGACCTGCCGGTCGCCGGTCTGCTCGATCGACGCGACGTTCTGGTACACCGAGTACCACGACGAGCCCACCTCGGGGTCGAGATGGCGGCTCATGGACGCCACGACGTCAGCGGCCGTGAGCGGCGTGCCGTCGTGGAAGGTGACACCGTCGCGGATCGTGTAGACCCACGTCTCGGGCGTCGGGTGGTCGAACGCCTCCGCCAGTCCGGGCGAGAGCGTGAAATCGGGGTTCAGCCGCAGCAGCGACTCGCAGACGTTCGCGAGCACCTGGTTGTCGGCGTAGTCGAACGCGTAGGCGTAGTCGAGCGAGTACGGCTCGGAGTAACTCACCCACGAGTACGAGTCGATGTCGCCCGACGGCGCGGCCGTCTGGGCGGTGTACTCCCACTCGGGGGCGGCGGTGGCGTCGGGGCTCGACGTGTCGGCGCTGCACGCGGACAGGACGAGCGCGCCGACCACGCCGACGCCCGCGACGGCGAGCAGGCGACGGGCGGTGCGTCGGGTGCGGATCATGGTGCTCCTCGGGTTCTGACGACGGTGTCGGGTGGTGGAGAAGGAACTCAGGACAGGACGGATGCTGCGGCCGCGGCGTCCGCGCCTGCGTCGGCCTCGGCGCCCGCGCTGGCGTCGGCGCGCGCGAAGACCCGCTCGCCGTCGATCCACGTCGAGGCGACGCGGCACAGGTAGAGGTCTTCGACGGGCACGGTGAACGGGTTCGGCTCGACGACGACGAGGTTCGCGAGGTAGCCCGCGCGGACGTAGCCGGTGTCGTGGTCGCGGTGGTTCACGTACGCCGTGCCCGACGTGTAGGCGGCGAGCGCGGTGGCGAGGTCGAGGCGCTGGTGGGGGCCGCCCAGCGGCTCGTCGTCGGACAGCGGGGCGACGCGGTTGACGGCGATGTGGACGCCCGCGAGCGGATCCGCGCTCGAGACCGGCCAGTCGCTGCCGCCGGCGAGGCGCACCCCGGCCCGCTGCAGATCGCCGAACGGGTACTGGCGCGACGCGGCGGACTCGGCGAGGAACGGCAGCGTGAGCTCGTCCATCTGGTCCTCGTGGCACGCCCACAGGGGCTGCATGTTCGCCACGGCGCCGGCCGCGGCGAAGCGCGGCACGTCGGCCGCATCGACCACCTGGATGTGGGCGAGGTGGTGGCGCCCGTCGGTCGCGCCGTTGGCCTCCGCCGCCGCCTCGACCGCGTCGAGCGCTTCGCGCACGGCCCGGTCGCCGAGGGCGTGGAAGTGCAGCTGGAAGCCCGCGGCATCGGCGGCGATGGCGTACTCGCGCAGCCGCTCGGCCGGGATGAACGACAGGCCGCGGTTGTCGGTCGAGTGACCGTGCCCGTCGCGGTACGGCTCGAGCATGGCGGCCGTGTGGTTCTCGGCGACGCCGTCGACCATGAACTTGATCGAGCCCAGCGAGAAGCGGTCCTCGCGTCCGAGCGCGGCGACCTCGTCGCGGGTGCGGATCATCCCTTCGAGCTGTTCGATCCCCTCACCGCGCTCCCACCACTGCGCCCCGACGACGTGGGCCTTGAGTGTTCCCTCGGCGAGCGCGCGACGGTAGGAGGCGAGCCCGCCGGGAATACCGGGGAAGTTCCCGACGAGGGCGTCCTGCCAGCCTGTGATGCCCTGCGCGATGAGGTCGTCCTGCGCGCGCAGCAGCCCCGCGTAGGCGAGGTCTTCCGAGACCTTCGGGCGCGCCTCCGCGAACAGGTCGGCAGCGCCCTCGTGGAAGGTGCCGGCGGGGAACCCGTCGGCCTCGCGCTCGATGCGCCCGTCGGCCGGGTCGGCCGTCGCCGCGTCGACGCCGGCCGCCCGCATCGCCGCGGTGTTCGCCCACGCGGAGTGGTGGTCGCGGCTCGCGAGCAGCACCGGGCGGTCGGGCACGATCGCGTCGAGCGCGCCGCGCAGCGGGGCCCCGCCCGCGAAGTGGTCCATCGACCACCCGCCGCCCACGATCCACTCGACGTCGGGGTTCTCGGCGGCGTAGCGCGCGATCGTGGCGAGCGCGTCGGCTGCGTCCTCCGAGCCGGTGAGGTTGCACTGCAGCAGCTCGACGCCGCCCGACATCGGGTGCACGTGGGCGTCCTGGAACCCCGGAGCGAGCAGCGCCCCCGCGAGGTCGACGACCTCAGTGTCGGGACCGATGAACACGGATGCCTCGTCCGCGGCGCACACCGCCGCGATGCGTCCGCCGCGCACGGCGACGGCCACGTCGCTCAGAGCCTCCGCGCTTCCCGCACGGACGAGGTCGGAGCTGAACAGCGCGCCTCGGATGAACACGGTGTCTGCGTACGGGGTGTCTGCATCTGCAGGAACGGCAGCGGCCACGGGACCTCTCCTTCGTCGTCGAACGGATCGCTTGACGATAGACCGCTGTCATCGCATCTGTCAACAGTGTTGACAGATGCGATGACAGGCCGACTAAGCTCGGGACGTCACGACGCCGAGACAGGGGTGCGTGGCACGATGGACGCGACGGCGAAAGCGGGGATCATGGCGGCACGCACCGGGGCAACGCCCGACAAGGCGGGCGCGAAGCGTCTGGACCGGGCCACGATCATCGCCGCGGGCCTCGAGCTCGCCGAGACGACCGGATCGGCCTCCCTCTCGATCCGCGACCTCGGCGCGAAGCTCGGCACCGACCCGACCGCCCTCTACCGCCACTTCCGCGGCAAGGAAGAGCTGATGAGCGCGCTGCTCGACGAGCTCACGCTGCGAAGCCTGGCCGCCGTCACCGCCGACTCCGAGGAGTGGCAGGAGCGCCTCCGCCAGCTCGCGTCGGCGACGCTGACCGAGTTCGCCCGCTACCCCGCCGTGGGGCAGGAGGCGATCGTCCTCACCACCCACGGCCCCGGAGAGCTCGACGCCATCGAGCTGATGCTCGACGCGTTCTCGCGAGCCGGCCTCACGGGCGATGCCCTGGTGCAGCACTACGCGCTCATGGCGACCCACGTGCTGTCGATCGCCGCCGGCGTCGCCCGCGCGCGGGCCGAGCGCGCCACCACAGCCCCTGCGGATTCCAGCCCGTGGTTCGAGGGCCCGCTGCTCGTCGACCCGATCAAGCACCCCCACATCGCGCAGATGTCCGCGCGGCTGCTGGACCTGAAGGACCGCGAGCTCTTCATGCTCGGCGTCGAGGCGGTCATCCGCTCCGCCGAGCGCGCCGCCCGCTCCGCCTGACCACCGGCACTCTCCACCCGGCCGGCCGCCCCGGGCCGCAGCATCCACCCCACCGCTCGTTCACTTCATGTGCTCTCACCGCGTGCACACGCTGCGCACGCGAACGACGTGTGATCTCGGTGAGAGCACACGATGTGAACCGCGGTCACCCGCGAGGCGGCGTGATCCCGAACGCCGCGAGGCGACGACCGAGCACCTCGGGCGTGACGATGTGCGGGGCCTCCGCGCGGACGAGCCGGCGCTGGGTCGTCCCGCGGATCCAGTCCTCGCGACGCTTCTCATCGAGAAGCACCTCCTTGACCGTCCGCCCCGACTCTCGCGCGAGTTCTTCGTACTTGCCCATGCCATCGAACTCGTAGAAGCTCCGCACGTCTTCGATGCCGATGTCCACGCGATAGGTCCGCCCGTCCGGTCCATTCACGCGCACCTGGAGCCGCAGCTCGCGGAATCCGAGCCGGCTCAGCTGCAGCCGGCTGACCGCCTCGCCGGGCGACTCCGACCGACCGTCAGCGAAGCGGATCGCCGCCTCAGCCTGGCGAATCCCCCGGCCACCGCGGGCAGCCGCGCACCGTTCGAGCAGTCGCTCACGCCACGCTTCCGCGGCGTGCTCGTCGTATGCGGATCCGCGCATCGCCTCGCGCCGCAGCGCGGCATCCGCCACGGCTACGGCGGCCTCCATGCTGAGGGTGCGCAGCAGGTCGAACACCGTGCGGTCCAGTGTGGTGCATCGGATGCCGTTGACCACCGTAATGTCGTCGGCCGGAAGCTCGTCGGCATGGCGCTGCAGTCCGGAACGGCTCGACATCCGCCGCCCGTGCGGCGTGATGAAGTGGACCGCCGAGGGGGTGTGCCGGTACAGCGGCAACTCCGACAGCACGCCCGCCGACTCGTGCGACGCGACGCCGCCGCCATCGCGCATCTCGGAGACCGCAGCACACAGCTCGATGAGGTGACGCGACTCCGGCCACAGATCATTCCAGAGCTCCATCCCGACGTATCGGTTGCGCTGCAGCCGCCGCACCTCTCCTCGCAGCACGGCGTCGCCGATCGCCCGGGCGGTCATGCCGTTCGCGCGCAGCTGCTTCCGGCTGCGCACCGCCCGCATCGCCTCGTCGAAGGTCAGGTGGCGCGGCACGCGCCTCAGCTTGCCCGCGAGCTGCGCCCTCCGCCCGCCTCGAGCCGCACCCTGTGCGCTACTCGTCCCCCTGCCGACATGTGGAGGAATGGATGCTGCGGGCCGCAGCATCCACCCCGCCGCTCGTTCACTTCGTGTGCTCTCGCCGAGTGGACACGCTGCACATGCGCACGACGTGTGATCTCGGTGGGAGCACACGATGTGGACGCCGGACGACCGGGGCGCCTTCAACACGCCTGATAGTTGACACACGTCAACCATTGACGTATAGTTGACCCAAATCAACTGTTGACCTTCGTCAACCTTCTTACGCGCCGCTGTCGCCGCGAACAACGAACCACGCTCACTCGTAAGGACTCCTATGGCCACGTCCACCCCCGCGACCGGGTCGGTCGCCACCCAAGCCGCTGGCAGCAGAATCAGCACCGACGAGAAGCGCCGGCACCGCAAGATCCTGCAGGCGCTCACCGGCCTGCTGCTCGGCATGTTCGTGTCGATGCTCGCGTCCACCGTCGTCTCGACGTCGCTCCCCGTCATCGTCCACGACCTCGGCGGCGACCAGGCGGCGTTCACGTGGGTCGTCACCGCGACCCTGCTGACCACCGCGATCTCGACCCCGATCTGGGGCAAGCTCGCCGACCTGTTCAACCGCAAGCTGCTCATCCAGATCGCGATCGTGATCTTCGTGCTCGCCACCGCGGCCGCCGGCTTCTCGCAGGACCCCGGCACGCTCATCGCCTTCCGCGCGGTGCAGGGCATCGGCGCCGGCGGTCTCGCGGCGCTCAGCCAGGTCATCATGGCCGACATCATCAGCCCGCGCGAGCGCGGCCGGTACATGGGCCTGTTCGGCGCGGTCATGGCGGTCGCGACCGTCGGCGGCCCGCTCCTGGGTGGCTTCATCACCGACACGATCGACTGGCGCTGGAACTTCTTCATCGCGCTGCCGTTCGCCGTCGCCGCCCTCATCATCATGCAGCGGACGCTCCACCTGCCGCCGCGCCCCAAGAAGAAGGCGCGCATCGACTACTTCGGCATCGTGCTGCTGTCGACGGCCGTCTCGCTGCTGCTCATCTGGGTCACCAACGCGGGCAAGGACTACGACTGGTGGAGCACCGAGACCATCCTCATGGTCGGCGGCGCGCTCCTGGCAGCCGTGCTCTTCGTGATCGTCGAGCTGCGCTCGAAGGAGCCGCTCATCCCGCTCACGATGTTCCGTAACCGCACCTTCACGCTCGCGGTCATCGCGTCGATCTCGATCGGCATCGCGATGTTCGGCACGTCGGTGTTCCTCAGCCAGTACATGCAGCTGGCGCGCGGCGCGACCCCGACTGAGGCGGGTCTGATGACGATCCCGATGATCGGCGGACTGCTGCTGGCATCGATCCTCATCGGCGGACTTGTGACCCGCACCGGGCACTGGAAGCCGTACCTGATCGTGGGCGGCGTGCTGCTGATCGCCGGCTCGTACCTTCTGTCGACCATCCACTACGACACGAACTTCGTGCTGGTCTCGCTCTACATGTTCCTGCTCGGCGCGGGTGTCGGCATGACGATGCAGAACCTCGTGCTCATCGTGCAGAACACCTCCAAGCCGTCGGAGATCGGCGTCGCGAGCTCGGGAGTCACGTTCTTCCGCAGCCTCGGCGGCACGATCGGCGTCTCGGTGATGGGTGCTGCCCTCGCAACCTCGGCGACGAACCTGTTCACCGACCGCAAGGACGACATCGGCGCGGCGCTCATGGCGCTCGGCGAGAAGGGCGCGGCCATCGGCCAGCAGCTCGCGTCGGGCACCATCCCGCAGGTCTCGTCGCTGCCCGAGTCGATCCGCGTGATCGTCGAGGACATCTACGCGCAGGCCATCGCCCACTCGTTCCTGATCGCCGTGCCGCTGGCCGTGGTCAGCCTCATCGCGATCATCTTCCTGCCGAACAAGCCGCTCACCCGCATGACCACGAGCGAGCGCGTGCAGGCGAGCGAGGCCGACCTCGCGACCGTCTCGGTCGCCGAGGGCATGGAGACGCTCGCGCCGGCCGGCACGGATGCGGACACGGATGCTGCGGCCCCGGCCGCAGACGCCGCGGACGAGGCTGGGCCCACGCGGCCGGAGGCTCCGCGAGACGCGCCAGCGGCTCGTGGAGGGGCCGTGGGGACCGTCACCCGACGCTAATGTCGAACATGATGACCTCCGACGACACCCGAGCGGCGCGCACCGAGGCGGTGCGCGCCCTCGAGGCGGAGTTCGGGGAACTGATCAACCGCTTCCGGCGGATCATCACGGAGAACGCCAACCGGGTGAGCCCCGGCATGCTGCCGGGCGCCTACAAGGTGTTCACCACCATCGTGCGCCGCGAGGGCATCACGCTCTCGGGGCTGGCCGAGTCGCTCATGTCGGACAAGGGCCAGATCAGCCGCACGGTGCGCGAGCTCGAGCAGCTCGGTCTCATCCAGCGCACGCCCGATCCGGACGACGGCCGGTCGAGCCTGCTCTCCCCCACGCCGTTCGGCCTGGAGCGCCTGGCCGAGGCGCGCGCTCCGCAGGAGAGCCTGCTCGTCGACGCGCTCGAGGAGTGGCCCGTCGACGACATCCTCAACCTCACGCGGCTGCTGCACGCGCTCACCATCGGCGAGCGCCCGGCCTCCTGACGCGGCTCAGGCCTCGACGAAGTCGTACTCCTGGAACTCCGCCACCTCGGGGACCCAGCGCTCGGCGACGAACGCGACGTGGGTGGGGTGGTCGTTGTAGGCCTGGTACTCGGCGTCGCCCTGGAACACCATCGAGAACTGGTGCGCGAGCTCGCTCTTCGCGCTCACCTGCCGGTTGATGCGGAAATCCTCGACGCCGGGGATCGACGTGAGCGCGGCGCGCGCGTCGGCGAGGAATGCCGTCTCCTCGGGCGAACCGGCGGGGTGGGCGAGACGGAAGACGACGGTGTGCTGAATCGGCATGCTCCGAGTCTTCCGCATCATCGGCGGCCCGGGGCCACGGCGGAAGCTATGGTTCGCCCGAGACCGCTCAGCGCGACGCCTGCAGCGCCGTCAGGTACCGGAGCGAGCGCTCGGCCAGATCGTCCTGGCTCGCCGCGAGCGGCCGCCACACCGACGCGGCAACCGCGATCGTGGCGTTCTCGCCCGTGAAGCTCTCGAGCCCCAGGATGCCGGCGTACCCGGCGTCGTCGAGGGCAGCGAGAGTCCCCGGCCAGTCGGTGTGATCGTCGCCGACCGGCCCGCGATCGCTCCCGCAGACCTGGACGTGCGCGATGTTCCCGGCCGCGGCGCGGATCGCAGCATCCGGTCGCTTCTCCTCGATGTTGAGGTGATAGGTGTCGAGCGCGAGGCCGAGTCCCGGCCCGAACAGCGGCGCCAGCGCCTCGAGTCCCTGTTCGACGGTGTTGATGACGCTCGTCTCGTACCGGTTGAGGGGTTCGACGGCGAGCGCGAGGGCTTCCTCCGCCGCTTCGTCGACGAGGGGCTGCAGGTTGCGGCGCAGCTGCGCCACGACCTCGGTCCGCTCGCCCGCCGTCATGCGCCAGGTGACACCGGTGGGCGCGTAGAAGGGTCCCGCGACGACGGATGCCCCGACCCCGCGTGCGGCGGCCAGGCACGTGCGCAGGTACGCCTGAGTCGCGGCGACGTTGCCCGCCCGATCGACGAGCGAACGCCCCGGGCCCATCGCGCCGATCACGACGGGAACGAGACCCAGCGAGCCGAGCAGATCGCCCGCGCGCGCAGCATCCCAGTCCCCCGCGTTCTCGAGGGGCAGCTCGATCGCGCCGAAGCCCATGCGCGCGATCTTCGGCGCGAGCTCGACGAGCGACTCGTCGGTCAGCGGCGAGGTCCACACCCAGGTGTTGACGCCGATCGTGCGCTGCATGACTCTCCTGTCGGGGATGATCCCGTCCTCCCCTCGCGGGGAGGACGGGATCGGATCGGTGCTTACGGGATCTGGCGCTGCTGCCAGACCTCGGGGTAGCCCGGCAGGTTCTCGCCGCCGAACTTGGCGTAGTGCCCGTCGGGCATGCCGTCGTTGGCCTCGAGGTACTGGTCGACCTCCTCGGCCGTGATCGGGCTCTGCGGGAGCACCCACTCCTTCGGGATCTCCTCGCCGGCGAAGATCTTCTGCGCCGCCAGCAGCGGGGTGCGCCACTGGAAGTTCGAGTAGACCGGAGCGAGGCCGGTGAGGCCCGTCTCCTTCCACTTGCGCAGGAAGCTCATCTCGTCCTCACCCGTCATGACGGGGTAGTCGACGCCGGCGTCCTCGAAGGCCTCGATGGCGGCGACGGCGCCGTCACCGGCGTCCATCCAGATGCCCGCCACGTCGCCCTTGGCGAGCTCGTCCGAGATGATGCTCTTGATCTCGGCCGGGTCGGCGCCGGTGAAGTAGTCGACTGCCTCGATGCCCGCGTCAGCGAACAGCTTCTCGGCCGCCGCCCAGCGCTGCTCGAGCACGTCGACGCCCGGGAGGATGCGGAGGCCCACGACCTTGTCACCCTCTTCGAGGTTGTCGATGAGGAACTCCGCCGTGTCGATGCCCCACGCGAAGCCGCCGATCGGGTGGATGAACGTCACCGGGCAGTCGGTCTCGACACCGCGGTCGAACACGATCACCGGCTTGCCGGTGTCGCACGCGCGCTCGACGGCCGGCGTCATCGCCGCCGTGCTGTTCGGCGAGATGATGAAGACGTCGCAGTTGCCGTCCGAGATGAAGTAGTCGATGTCGGCGATCTGCGTGTCGTCGGAGTCCTGCGCGTCGCGGGTCTCCATCTCGCTGATCGCACCCGACTCCTGCAGCACCTTCAGCTGCTGGTTCATCGTGATCCAGCCCGTCTGGCGCCAGGGGTTCGAGATCGACGCGTTCGCGAAGCACGCCTTCTTCGGCCCGCTGCTCGCGTACTGCGACGTGTCGACCATCTCCGCGTCGATGTACTGCAGGTACGGCTCGTCTTCGGGGCCCTCGGGCACCACCTCGCGCTGGGCCATCTGGGTGTCGAACAGCGCCTGGTCGAACCACTCGTTGGCGCCGCCCTCTTCGGTCGGCGCGGCGGACGAGTCCGGCGGGGCCACGTTCGGGTCGGTCGTACACCCTGCCAGGGCGAAGAGGCCGACGAGCGCCACCGCGGTGGTGGCGATCTTCACTGATCGTCGCATTGCTAGCTCCTGTTGTTGTGTGCTGCGCCCTCGCCTGCGAGGGCCGGTGTTGCGGACGACTCCTCGGCGCCGTCGGGCGCGTCGGGTTCCTTCCCCGGTGAGGGAGGGGTCTGTGGGCCGCTGCGCCGCCGGGACCGGAACACCAGTCCCGAGTAGGCGACGGCGGCGATGATGATGACGCCCTGGACCGCGTCGCGCAGCGACGACGGCACTCCGGCGATGTTGAGCAGCAGGAAGAGCGCTTCGAGCACGAAGGCCCCGGCCACGGCGGCGACGATCCACCCGCGACCGCCGCCCAGCACGACTCCGCCGAGCACGACGGCGGTGATCGCGACGAACTCGTAGCCGCGTCCGACCGACGGGTGCACGCCCGCGTAGCCGACGAGCAGCACGGCCGAGACGGTCGCCGACAGCGACGAGATCATGAAGGCGCGCGTCGTGACCCACCAGTCGCGCGCCCCCGAGTAGCGCGTCGCGCGGGCGTTGTCGCCGATCGCGATCAGGAGCTTGCCCAGCGGGCGCTTGGTGATCCAGATGCCGAGCGCGAGCCACACCGCGAGGATCAGCACCGACCAGGGCAGGAAGTCGATCACGGGCAGATCACGGAGGCCTCCGCGCCCGATCTGACGGAAGCTGTCGGCGGGATTGCCCGTCGCCGCTCCGCCCGTCCACCACAGCACCAGGCCGAGGAGGGCGAGCATCATGCCGAGCGTCACGATGAAGGACGGCACCTTGAGGAGGGTCGTGAGCAGGCCGTTCACGAGCCCGACGAACAGGCCGAGCACGATCATGAGGACGAGGACCGGCACGGTGCGCGAGTCGTCCTGGCCGACGAGGTTGCCCGCCACGATCACCTGCGCGGTGATGAGCGAGCCCTGCGAGAGGTCGAACTCCCCCGCGATGATGACGAAGTACTGACCGATCGCGACGATCGCGACGGGCGCGACCCGCTGGATGTACCGCATGATCTGGCCGGGTTCGGCGAAGTTCGGGTTCAGCAGCATGATGGCCACGAGCAGGATCACGAGCAGCAGGAACACCGCACCGCGCGGGCTCACGAGCGCCTTCAGGAACCTCATCGCGCACCTCCCTGGGTCGCGGCGCCGCCTTCGGCCGCGTCGGCATCCGCCTCGAGGGCGTGGGATGCCGCGACCATCGCCGGTGCGGCGGCCTCGGCCTGGGCGTCGCCCCCGGTCCTCGTCCCGCCCGGGCCGAACCGCGTGCGCCGGCGGACGATCGCCCGGCGGCTGTACACGGCGACCGCGGCGACGATGACGACGCCGCGCACGACGTCCTTGAGGAACGGGTTCACCTGCATGACGCTCATGACGTTGTCGACGACCGCGAAGATCGCGACGCCGCCGATCGTGCCCCAGACCGATCCCCGGCCGCCCAGGAGCAGCGTCCCGCCGAGCACGACCGCCGCGATCGACAGCAGTGCGTAGCCGCCCTGCTGGCCCACGGTCGGACTGCCGACGCCGAGCCTGCTCGCGAGCAGCAGCCCGGCGAGCCCGGCGAAGACCGAGCAGATCACGTGCGCCGCGATGAGCGGCGGACGCGTGCGCACGCCCGACAGGCGGGCGACCTCGGGGTCGCCGCCGACTGCGAACAGGTGCGCGCCGGTGCGGGTGCGGTCGAGCAGGAACCAGACCAGGGCGGCGAGCGCGATCATGATGATCGTCGACACCGGGACCGGCCCGACGCCCGTCGCCCCGATGAGCTGGAACGCCCACGGCACCGATCCGGCGCTCCCCTGGAAGTTCGTGTTCAGGACACCCTGCAGGATGAGCCCGACACCGAGGGTGGCGATGAACCCGTTGACCTTCAGCACGGTGACGATCAGCCCGTTCGCGAGCCCGATGACGGCGCACACCAGGAGCGTGAGCGTCACCGCCCAGGGGATGTTCGCCGGGTTCCCGTTCATCGTCGTCGCTGCGATGAGGCTCGCGAGGCTGATGACGTAGGTGACCGAGAGGTCGAGGGACGCGCCGAGGATGACGAGCGTCTGCCCGATCGCGACGAGGCCCAGCACACTCATGCCGGTGAGGATGTCGCGGATGTTGCCGGGGCTGAAGAAGCTGCGGCCGACCGTCGCCACGAGGATCGCGCCGATCGCGATGACGAGGATCAGGATGCCGAGCACGATCACGGTGGAGTCGACACGCATGCGCTTCACGGGCGGCTCCCCTCGTCGTCGGTGCGCGGATCGTCGGGCACGTCATCGCCGTCCGCGGAACCGGTGGCAGCCGCCAGCACCTCGTGCTCGGCGGAACCCGCCGCGAGCTCCGCGGCGAGCTCGCCGTCTCGCATGACCAGGATGCGGTCGCTCATGCCGATGACCTCGGGCAGCTCGCTCGACACCATGAGCACGGCCTTCCCCTCGGCGGCGAGCTGACGCATGAGCTGGTAGACCGCGACCTTCGCGCCGACGTCGATGCCCCGCGTCGGCTCGTCGAACAGCACGATCTGCGGGTCGGTCACGAGCCACTTCGCGAGCACGACCTTCTGCTGATTGCCACCGGAGAGGAACCGCACCTCCTGATCGACGCCGCGCGACGACACCTCGAGCGAGCTCAGGACGCCCGGCACCCGTCTGCGGGAGGCGCCGGTGCGTCCGGCGAAGACGCTGCGCACCACGAGCAGGGAGTTGTCGAGCACGGACTGGCCGAGCGCGAGGCCCTGCGCCTTCCGGTCCTCGGTCACGAGCGCGAGTCCCGCCCGGACCGCCGCTCGCGGGCTCGTGAACCGCACCGATCGCCCGTCGAGGGTCATGCCGCCGCGGGTGAAGCCGTGTACGCCGAAGATGCCCTCGACGAGTTCGGTGCGACCCGACCCCTGAAGTCCGGCGAGTCCCACGATCTCGCCGGCGCGCAGAGTGAGGGAGACCCCGTCCACGTACTCGTTGCCGCAGTCGGTCAGCTCCAGCCGCGGGCCGCCGAGCGTCGTGCCCTCGACCGGGCCCGGGAAATAGGACTGCAGGGGCCGGCCCACCATGCGACGGACCAGCTCCGCGTCGGTGAGGTCGGTCGCGGCATCCGTCGACACCAGTGCGCCGTCCTTCAGGATCGTGATGCGATCGCACAGGTCGAAGATCTCCTTCAGCCGGTGCGAGACGTAGATGACGGCGACGCCCCGCGCGGTGAGCCGCCGGATGATCGCGTAGAGGAGCTCGACCTCGTGGTCGCTGAGCGCCGCGGTCGGCTCGTCCATCGAGATCACGCGCGCGTCGAACGAGAGGGCTTTGACGATCTCGACGATCTGCTGCTCGGCGACCGTCAGCGACGAGATGCGGGCGCCGGGATCGATGAACGAGACGCCGAGACCGTCGAGCAGCTCGCGCGTGCGGCGCTGCATGCCCTTCTTGTCGATGAAGCCGGCGCGCCGCGGCTCGCGGCCGAGGAACACGTTCTGTGCGACGGTGCGCTCGGGCAGCAGGTTGAACTCCTGGAAGACCGTCACGAGGCCCGCGTCCATCGCCTGCCGCGGGTGGCCCCACGCGACCGGCTGCCCCTCGAACTCGACCGACCCGGCGTCGGCGTGGTGGACGCCGGCGAGCACCTTCATGAGCGTGGACTTGCCGGCGCCGTTCTCGCCGACGAGCCCGTGGACCTCTCCGCGGCGCACGTCGAGGTCGACGTCCGAGAGCACGCGCACGCCGAAGAACGACTTCGAGATGCCGCGGGCGCGGAGCACCACGTCCGAGCCGCCCGGTGGCACCGGCGTGTCGGCGAGCATCGTGTCGGTCATGCCGGCACCTCGATCCAGGTTCGGGTCTGCGCGGATTCGAGCACGGCCGCGGTCAGGACGGCCGCGCGCAGGCCGTCGGCGAACGTCGGCATCCCGTCCGGCTGTGCCCCGCCGATGGCGGCGTAGACGTCGGCGACGAACCCGTCGAAGGCGTCCTGGTACCCCATGGGATGCCCGGCGGGCACGGTCTGCAACCGCGCCGAGTCGGGGTGGTCGGCGGCCGGATCCCGCAGCACGAGCCGGGAGCCCTTGCGCGCCCCGACCCACAGCTCCTCGGGGCGCTCCTGGTCGAAGCGCAGGCTCCGGCGGGTGCCGTGCAGCTCGAGGACGAGTGCGTTCTTGCGGCCGGGGGCCATCTGCGACACGAGCAGTGTGCCCAGGGCGCCGGACTCGGTCTCGACCAGCAGCGCGGCCACATCCTCGTTCGTGACCGACCGGCCCGCGCGCTCGTCGAACACCCGGCGGGTGCGGGCGGCCATGCGGGCGATGCGTTCCCCGGTCACGAACTCGACCAGGTCGCACAGGTGCGAGCCGATGTCGGCGAAGGCGCGCGACGGACCGCCGGCTGCGGCATCGGCTCGCCAGTCGTCGTCGTTCTGCCGCAGCATCCAGTCCTGCAGGTACGAGCCGTCGAGCGAGAGCAGGGTTCCGATCCGGCCGGAGGCGACGCGCGCGCGGGCCTCGCGGACCATCGGGTGGTAGCGATAGACGAAGGGAACCGCGGCGACGACGCCGGTCGCGGCGGCGTGCCGGGCGAGCGCCCGCGCGTCGGAGACGGAGGTCGCGAGCGGCTTCTCGCATACGACGTGCTTGCCGGCGGCGAGGGCCGCCTCGGCGAGCGCCGCGTGGGTGGCGTTGGGGGTGCAGATGTGCACCACGTCGACATCGGATGCTGCGATCACGCCGGCGGCGTCGTCCTCGACACGCGCGACGCCGAGCTCTCGAGCCACCGCCTCGGCGCGGTCCCGGCTGGAGGAGGCCACCGACGCCAGTCGGGCACCTGCCCGCCGCGCGGCGGCCGCATGGACCCGCCCCATGAATCCGCCGCCGACGAGTCCGGTGCGGACCGTGCCGACGACAGTGTCGATGACTTCCGTAGTCATGCGGCGATCATGGCACGCAGCATCCGACTTTTGCTAGACCTTCGTCAAAAGTAATCGTGCCGTGATCTTAAGTCCTGCTGACTTCAGTCAGAAGGCCGTGCTTTACTGTCGCCATGGTCGATGCAGTGCGCGGCAGCGGAGCCGTCGGAAGCAACGGCGCGGGCGAGATCTTCCAGATCCTCCGCGACGGCCATGCGCGCACCAAAGCGGAGCTCGCGACCCTGACGGGCCTGGCCCGGTCGACGGTCTCCGGTCGCGTCGACACCCTGCTGGCCGCCGGACTCCTGCGCCCCGCGGGCGAGGCCGTGTCCACCGGCGGGCGCCCGCCGGCGCGGGTCGCCTTCAATCCGTCGGCCGGGGTCGTGATCGCGGTCGACCTCGGCGCGACCCACGCGACGATCGCCGTCGCCGATCTCGCCGCGAGCATCCTCACATCGAACACGCATCCCCTCGACATCGCCGACGGCCCGGAGGCGGTGCTCGACGCCGTGATCTCGGAGGGCGCGGCTCTGCTGGAGCAGCAGGGCATCGCCGCCTCCCACGTCGTCGGCGTGGGCATCGGCGTGCCGGGGCCCGTCGAGCATTCGACGGGGCGTCCGACGAACCCGCCGATCATGCCGGGCTGGGACCGCTTCGACGTGCCGCACTACGTGCAGCGCACCTTCGACGTGCCGGTCCTCGTCGACAACGACGTCAACATCCTCGCGCTCGGCGAGCAGGCGCTCAGCTGGCCCGGCGTCGCCGACCTGATCTTCGTCAAGGTGTCGACGGGCATCGGCGCCGGCATCATCTCCGGCGGCGCGCTGCAGCGCGGCGCCCAGGGGTCGGCCGGCGACATGGGGCACGTGCAGGTGCCCTACAGTCACGACTCGCCGCGGCCGCCCGGCGACCAGCGAGACCTCGAGGCGATCGCGAGCGGCACCGCGATCGCGGCCGACCTGCGCGCGCAGGGCATCGACGCCGCCGGGAGCGCGGACGTCGTCGCCCTCGTCCGCGCGGGGCACCAGGCCGCCATCACCGCGACGCGGCAGGCCGGCCGCGAGGTCGGCGAAGTGCTCGCGACCGTCGTCAACATGCTCAATCCGTCGGTCATCGTGATCGGCGGCAGCGTCGCCCGCGCCGGCGAGCACCTGCTCGCGGGAGTGCGCGAGGTCGTCTACCGCCGCTCGATCCCGCTCGCCACGCAGCACCTCGGCATCGTGCAGTCCCAGGCCGACGAGACGGCCGGTGTGCTGGGGGCGGCGATCATGGTCACCCAGCAGGTGCTCTCGCCCTCGGCGGTCGAACTCCGCGCCGCCCGAGCCTGATCGCCGGCTCGACGTTTTGCGACAGCGGTAGCACCCGCGTAACACGGGCGAGACGAAGGCAGGGTTGACTGTAGCCACGGGAGTTCAGTTCTGGTGCCGAAGGCGGCACACCCGCGGAAGGAGCGCACGATGAGGATCCGACCGCTGCGATCGGCACCCGAGACCCCGCTCGCCCCCGTCGAGGCGCCGCCCGCCGAGATGCAGGCGATGGTGGTGGACGCCCCGGGCGACGCGGACGCGCTGCACGCAGCATCCGTTCCCGTCCCCTCCCCCGTGCTGAGCGAGGTGCTGGTGCGCGTCGTCGCCGCCGGGGTGAACCCGATCGACGCCAAGACCCGCAGCGGCCGGGGCGTGTCGGGAGCCATCGCGGCGTACCCCGCGACCCTCGGGTACGACTTCAGCGGCATCGTCGTGAAGAGCCCGTACGAGGCGCACCCGCTCGCCCCAGGCACCGAGGTGTTCGGCATGGCCTCCTTCCCGCGCACCGGCGGCTCGTACGCCGAGTACGTCGTGGCGCCGTCGCTCTCGGTCGCACGCAAGCCCGCGTCGCTGTCGCACGTCGAGGCCGCCGGCGTGCCGCTCGCCGCGCTCACCGCCTGGGGACTCGTGGTCGAGACCGCGCACGCGCACGAGGGGCAGCGCGTGCTGATCCACGCCGGAAGCGGCGGCGTCGGACACTTCGCGGTGCAGTTCGCCGCCTACTTCGGCGCGCACGTCACCGTGACAGCCTCCGGCCGCAACGCCTCATGGCTGCGCGAACTCGGTGCCGCCGTCGTCATCGACTACACGACCACGCGGTTCGAAGAGGTCGTCGGCGAAGTGGACGTCGTCATCGACCTGGTCGGCAACGTCCACGCCGAGACCGGGACGCGCTCGCTCGAGGTGCTGCGATCCGGCGGGCTCTACGTGCTGGTGCCGACCGGCTCGTGGCCGGGCTATGCCGAAGCGGCGGCCGAGGCGGGCGTGCGCACCACCTCGTACAAGGTGATCCCCGACGGCGGCGCGCTGGCGACCATCGGGCGCCTCCTCGACTCCGGCTCGGTGCAGGTCTACATCGAGCAGGTGTTCGACCTCGCCGAGGCATCCGCCGCGCATCGTGCGATCGAGACCGGACACACGCGCGGCAAGGTCGTGCTCCGCGTGAGCGACGGCTGACCCGCGTCGGCCCCGTCAGCGCAAAGGCGCGAGCACGCGCCTTCCTTCGGCGACGATCGCGTCCGCGATGGCGTCGAGCAGCGGTGAGCGGAGATTCCACTGCTGCCAGTGCAGCGCGACGTCGACCGGCGGGCCGCCCAGCAGCACGAGCTCGCCGCGCTCGAGGGCCTCGTGGGACTGGAATCGCGGCAGCATCGCCCAGCCGAGGCCGAGCCGCACCGCCGACGCGAAGTCGCTCGACGCGGGCACGTAGTGCCGCGGCGGCGCGGCCGGGTCGACGCCCTGCTGAGCCAGCCACTCGTTCTGCAGGTCGTCGCGGCGGTCGAAGTCCACGAGCGGCGCGTGCGCGAGTGCCGTCGCGCGCTCCCCTCCGAGCCACCGTGCCGCATACGCCGGCGTCGCGACCGCCTCGTAGCGCATCGCCCCGAGCACCGAGCTGCGGCATCCGGCGACCGGCGCGGCGCGCGAGGTGACGGCGCCCATGACAGTCCCCGACTCGAGCAGTCCCGCGGTGAAGTCCTGGTCGTCGCGGTGCAGATCGAAGACGACGGGATGCTGCTCCGCCAGCCGCGCGAGCGGCTCGAGGAACCACGTGGCCAGCGAGTCGGCGTTGACGGCGAGCGGTACGACGGCGAGCGCGCCCTCGTCGCCGCCCGCACCGAGCTCCGCGAGCGCGTCGTGCTCGAGCAGCGCCGTCTGCCGCGCGAGCCGGATCACCGACATGCCGGCTTCTGTCGGCCGTACGGGTTTGGAGCGCACCAACACCAGCCGCCCGAGCTGCTCCTCGAGGGCTTTGATGCGCTGACTCACCGCCGACGGCGTGATGTGCAGGCGGCGTGCGGCAGCGTCGAGCGTGCCCTCGTCGACGACGACGGCCAGGGTCTCAGCCAGCTCGAACGGGATCCTCATATTAAGTAGAGCTAATGGTACTGAAGATCCATGAGCTGGACTACGGATGCTGCGGCTCGTAGCGTCGACTCGTGCTCTCCCCCGTCCCCGCCGGCCTCGGCCTCGGCTTCTCCCTTATCATCGCGATCGGCGCCCAGAACCTGTTCGTGCTGCGCCAGGGCCTGCGCCGCGAGCACGTCCTCGCCGTCGCGGCGATCTGCGCGATCTCGGACGCCGTGCTCATCGCGCTCGGCGTCTCAGGCATCGGGTTCGTGCTGCAGGCCGTGCCGTGGCTCGTCGACGTGGTGCGGTGGGCGGGTGCGCTGTTCCTGGTGGCGTACGGCGTGCTGGCGGCACGGCGCGCCTGGCGCCCGTCGGGCGAGACGCTCGGTGCCGCCGCGGCGGACTCGGACCCGTCGGCATCCTCCGGCGCGTCCGCGCCCGCACCCCCCGCGCACACCCACACGGGTGAGGCGCTCGAACCCGACGCGTCCGCCTCCGCGGTGCGCAGCGACATCCGCACCGCCGCCACGCCCGCGGCGCACGCCCGCCTGATCCCGGTGCTGCTCACCTGCCTGGCGCTGACGTGGCTCAACCCGCACGTCTACCTCGACACCGTGTTCCTCCTCGGCACCGTCGCGAACACGCACGGCGACTCCCGCTGGCTCTTCGCCGCAGGTGCCATGGCCGCGAGCGTCATCTGGTTCTTCGGCCTCGCGTTCGGCGCACGCCTGCTCGGACGCTGGCTGTCGACCCCCCGCGCCTGGCGCATCCTCGACGCGGTGATAGCGGTCGTGATGATCGCCCTCGGCGTCTCGCTCGTGCTCCCGCACTGACCGAGGCTGTCACCGTCAGCCGTCGATCTGCTCCTTGCGGGCGAGCACGAGGGCGCGCACGACGTCGTCGGGGAGCGGGTGCTCCGGCTGGTAGCGGATCGTCCCCTTGTCGAGTCCGATGCCGGGGTGCCCGGCGAGCGCGTCCGCGACCGCCGACACCGCGTCGGGGCTGAACGGGTACACGCCGATGTGCTTCTTCGCCCGCCTCACCGAGAGGAGTGGCTTGCCGCGGTACACCAGCGCCGGCATCCCGTAGCCGCGCCCCTGCTCCGCGTCGGGCGCCTCTTCTCGCGCGATGGCGTAGATCCGCTCGACCGACGGCCGGTCGGCCGCGTCGAGTTCATCCAGGAGTTCGTCGACGGTACCCATGTCGGCATCCTGGCCGACTTCCCCAGGTCGCGGCAAGGCGCGTGCGGCGGCAAGATGGGCGGCATGAGACGCGTGCACGTGACGGTCCGCGGCGACGTGCAGGGCGTCGGCTACCGCTACACCATGCTCATCGTCGCGCGTGAGGCCGGCGCGGCGGGCTGGGTGCGCAACCGCCGCGACGGATCGGTCGAAGCCGAGGTCGAGGGCACCCCCGGTCAGGTCGACGAGGTGCTGGCGTGGATGGCCGAGGGCCCGCCCGGTTCGCGCGTCGAGCAGGCGACGGTGACGGATGCCGCCACCACCGGCGAACGCGGCTTCGAGGTGCGCCCCACCCACTGACGATCGCGCGTGGGTCGAGGTCAGTCCGGGAGGCCGGCCGCGAGTTCGGCGAACACCTCGGCCGCGTCGTCGCTGGGCGCGAGCCCGGCCGCCTGTCCGGCCCACAGCGACACGAGGTCGCCGTCGCCGCGGCGCCCGGCCTCGGCTCGGAACTGGCCGGTGAGCCAGTTCTGCGCCGGGAACGGGGCGATGATCCCCGTCGTCTCGATCTCGCGCATCGCCCGATTCGGGATGCCGCGGGCCAGTCGCCCGCTCATCGCGCGGGTGAGCACGGTGGCGGTGTCGGCCGCGTCGGCGATGGCCTGCCGGTGCACGTCGGTGGCGGCCGACTGGCGCGTGCGGAGGAACGCCGAGCCCACCTGCACCCCCGACGCACCGAGCGCGAACGCCGCCGCGACGCCGCGACGGTCTCCGATGCCGCCGGCCGCGATGACCGGCACCTCCACCGCGTCGACCACCTGCGGCACGAGGGCGAACGTGCCCACGAGCGACTGCTCGGCGGGCCGCAGGAACGACACCCGGTGACCGCCCGCTTCTGCCCCGGTCGCGACGATGGCGTCCACTCCGGCCGCTTCGAGCGCGACGGCTTCCGCGACCGTCGTGGCGGTGCCGATGACACGGATGCCTCGGCTCCGCGCCGCCGCGACCACGTGCTCCGACGGCACGCCGAAGACCACGCTCAACGCCGCGGGCGCAGCATCCATCACCGCCGTCAGCTGGGAGTCGAGGTCGGGCAGGAACTCGATCGGGGGCGTCGGGTGAGCGAGACCCAGCTCGTCGTACAGGGGCGCGACCGCCTCGATCGCCGGCCTCAGGTCGACGTCGCCCGGCGTGACCTCGTCGCCCGTCGGCAGCCAGAGGTTGACGGCGAACGGACGCCGCGTCGCGGAGTGGAGCGCGGCGATCGTGTCGCTGATGCGGTCGGCGGAGTAGCCGTACAGCCCGTACGAGCCGAGTCCGCCGAGCTCGCTCACCGCAGCCGTCAGCTCGATCGATGACAGCCCGCCGAAGGGGCCGAGCACGATCGGCGCGTCGATTCCGAACAGGTCCTGGAGCGTCTTCGACATGCCTCAGACGCTACTCCCGCCCCGCGCTCCCGCGGCTCGGAGTTACGCGGGAACGACGAAGGCCCCACCCGGACGGGTGGGGCCTTCGGCGACTCTGGGTCGCTGAGCTTGTCGAAGCGTCAGACGATGCTGTTCACGTCCAGCGGGATGCCGGGGCCGAACGTGGTCGACACGGCGCCCTTCTGGATGTAACGGCCCTTCGAGCTCGACGGCTTGAGGCGGACGATCTCCTCGAGCGCGGCCTTCAGGTTCTCGTCCAGCTGCTCGGCCGAGAACGAGGCCTTGCCGACGACGAAGTGCACGTTGGCGTGCTTGTCGACGCGGAACTCGATCTTTCCGCCCTTGATCTCCTCGACGGCCTTGGCCGGGTTGGGGGTCACGGTGCCGGTCTTCGGGTTGGGCATGAGGCCGCGGGGGCCGAGCACCTTGCCGAGACGACCGACCTGGCCCATGAGCTCGGGCGTCGAAACGGCCGCGTCGAACGCGGTCCAGCCGCCGGCGACCTTCTCGATGAGCTCGGCGCCGCCGACCTCGTCCGCACCCGCGGCGATCGCGGCCTCAGCGGCCGGACCCGTCGCGAACACGATGACGCGGGCGGTCTTGCCGGTGCCGTGCGGGAGGATGACGGTGCCGCGCACCATCTGGTCGGCCTTGCGAGGGTCGACGGAGAGCTTGAGCGCGACCTCGACGGTCGAGTCGAACTTCGCCGAGCCGGTCTGCTTCGCGAGCGCGACGGCCTCGGTGGGGCTGTAGAACTTGTCCGCCTCGATCTTGGCGGCGGCGGCCCGGAAGGCCTTGGACTTGGTAGCCATGTTTCCTATCCCCCTCAGTCCTCGACCGTGATGCCCATGGAACGGGCGGTGCCGGCGATGATCTTCGAGGCGGCCTCGATGTCATTCGCGTTCAGGTCGGGCTGCTTCGTCTCTGCGATCTGGCGCACCTGCTCCTTGGTGAGCTTGGCGACCTTGACCGTGTGAGGGGTCTTGGAGCCCTTCTGGACGCCCGCAGCCTTCTTGATGAGCTCAGCGGCCGGCGGGGTCTTCAGGATGAACGTGAAGCTGCGGTCCTCGTAGACGGTGATCTCCACGGGGATGACGTTGCCGCGCTGCGACTCGGTCGCGGCGTTGTACGCCTTGCAGAACTCCATGATGTTGACGCCATGCTGACCGAGCGCGGGGCCGATCGGCGGCGCCGGGTTGGCTGCACCGGCGTTGATCTGAAGCTTGATCAGGCCGGTCACCTTCTTCTTCGGTGCCATTCTTCTTCCTTTCGTCGAACGACGGCTGCCGGAGCAACCGGTTCTCCCGCGAATCCGGCGGTTCCGGAACGCGGTGCCAGACGCGCACGCTCAAGGCGCGCGCAAACCTGCAGAGTCTACCAGGTGGTAGATCAGAGCTTGGTGACCTGGTCGAACGACAGCTCGACCGGGGTCTCGCGCTCGAAGAGCGAGACGAGGACCGTGAGCTTGCCGCTCTCGGGCTTGATCTCGCTGATCGTGCCGGGCAGGCCCGCGAACGAGCCTTCCTTGATCGTGATGGTCTCGCCGACCTCGAAGTCGACCTCGGCGGGGATGACGCGGGCCGCGGCGGCGGCGCCCTTCTTGGCCGCACCGCCCTTGGCGCCGGCGACCTCCTTGACCTCGACGAGGCTCTTCAGCATGTTGAAGGCCTCTTCGAAGCGCAGCGGCGTCGGGTTGTGGGCGTTGCCGACGAAGCCGGTGACACCGGGCGTGTGGCGGACGACCGACCAGGTGTCCTCGTTGAGCTCCATGCGCACGAGCACGTAGCCGGGGATACGGACGCGCGTGACCATCTTGCGCTGACCGTTCTTGATCTCGACGACGTCCTCCATCGGGACCTCGATCTGGTAGATCTCCTCCTCGACCTCGAGCGTCGACTTGCGCTGCTCGATGTTGGCCTTCACCTTGCGCTCGAAGCCGGCGTAGGAGTGGATGACGTACCACTTGCCCGGGAGGGTGCGCAGGTCTGCGCGGAACGCCTCGAAGGGGTCCTCGTCGTCGTCCTCGTCGTCGCTCTCGGGGGCCTCTGCGGCGTCGGCCGGCGAGACGGATGCCTCGACGTCGTCGACGACGGCGGCTGCGGCGTCCACCTCTGCGACGAAGTCCTCGTCGAGCTCGGGCTCGTCCTCATCGCCGTTCACGTCGGGACCGTCGTAGGGGGTCACCTCGTCGGCGGCCTCGGCCTCGCGCTCGGCGACCTCCTCCGCGATGGAGTCGTTGATGACCTCGGCCGCGGCCTCGGTCTCTGCGGTCTCGTCCAGGTTGAGAGCGTCGTTCACGATGGCGTCCGCCTCCGGGTCGTCGATGTCGATGTCGTCCAGGTCGGCGTCGTCCTCATCGGAGTCGTCGACGATGTGGATCGCGACGTGCTCGGCGGCCTCCACCGACCGCTCCTCCGCGGCGAGGACGTTGCCCTCCTGAGCTTCGTCGTCCTCCGACGACTGCTCCGCGGCCGTCGCCCAATCGGCGTCGTCGACATATCTTTCAGTCACGTGAGTTCTCTTCCGTTCCGTCCGCTGCCGGACCTGCGGTCCGCCCGTGTCATGCCTCCGCTGCGAGCCGGAGGCGCTCGGGATCAGGCGCCGGGCACTCCGAAGACGTACGACGTGATCCACACGAACAGCACGTCCAGGCCGTAGACGAGCGCCATCATCACGACGACGAAGCCCAGCACCACCGCCGTGTACTTCAGCAGCTCCTGGCGCGTCGGCGTGACGACCTTGCGAAGCTCGGCGAAGACCTGACGGACGAACAGGGCGATACGAGCGAAGACGTTGGGCTTCTTCTCGCGAGGCGCGGCCGTTCCCTCTGCGGGGACGACTTCGCCCTTCGGCTCGTCCTGAACCATCGATGCCACCTGATTACCTTCCGTGAGCCGACACGGATCGGCACACTGTGTTGTCAACCACCAGCATGTCACCGGCGTTGCGCTGACGCGCAGGGCGGACAGGAATCGAACCTGCAACCTGCGGTTTTGGAGACCGCTGCTCTGCCAATTGAGCTACCGCCCTAGAGACCCGGAGGTCTCGCGGAGCCCGCACTCTTCCCCTCTCACCGCGGCTTGAGGATCCGTACCCGAGGACCGGGCACAGCGAAAGAATGCAGACTTCGACTGCACGATCCAGTGTACGGCATGCCCGCGGGCCCCGCGAACCGAGGCGGCTCCGCACACGCGCGCACACGGGATCAGTACTGCTGCACGCCGTACCGGTCGGGCTCGGCCGAGCGCTCGAAGGCGCGCCCCGACAGCGACGTCGCCTCGACCCGCACATAGGTGTACTTGAGCGTCGGGATCCAGGGCCGAAGGCCCAGGCCGTCGGCGCGCTCCACGTCCGCGGAGCGGTCCAGCGGATGCGCGCGACCGCGCAGGATCACACTCCACGCGTCGGTGTCGGTGTGGTCGTCGACCTCGAAGAGCACCTCGTCGTTGACCGTGAGCTCGAACAGCTTGCTCCCCTGCGCGGTGCGGAAGAGCACGCTCTCGCCGTCGACGACGTAGTTCACGGGGAAGATGTCGAGCACGTCGCCGACATGCGTGACGAGGCGGCCGAGCTCCTGCGTGCGCAGGCGCTCCCAGCACTCTTCATCGGACAGGGAGACGACGGGGTCCGGTGTGTCTGCCATGACTCCATCCTCGCGCTCGCGCTCCGTCCGCGACACCCCCGGATGACGGCATTACGATTCCGGCATGACCCTTGCGCAGACCCGGCTCGACGAGCTGTGGGACTTCTCCGACGCGGCCGGCTCCGAGGCCCGCCTGCGCGGGGCGGCGGCAGTCGAGACGGATGCTGCCGCCCGCGCCGAGATCGAGACGCAGGTCGCGCGGGCTCTGGGCCTGCAGGAGCGGTTCGACGAGGCCGACGCGGTGCTCGACGCCGTCGCGATCGAGGATGCCGCCGTCGCGGCGCGAGCCGCGCTGGAGCGCGGCCGCGTGCGGAACTCCGGGGGCGATCCCGAAGCGGCGCTCCCGTACTTCCTCGCTGCCGTGGATGCGGCGTCCGGAGCCGGACTGACATTCCTGCAGGTCGACGCGCTGCACATGCTCGCCATCGCAGAGCCGGACCAGGCCGAGGAGTGGACCTCCGCGGCCCTCGGCGCGCTCGAGGGCGCAACGGACCCCCGCACGCTCCGCTGGAACGTCTCGCTGCACAACAACGCCGGCTGGCGGCTCTTCGACGCCGGCCGCGTCGAGGGCGCGATCACGGAGTTCGAGGCGGCGCGGGATGCTGCGACCCGCTGGGGCACGCCGCAGCAGGTCCAGTGGGCCGACGAAGCCCTCGCCGAGGCCCGTGAGGCGCTCGGCGAGGGGTGATCGTCAGGCGCCGACGCGGATCAGCTTCTTGTTGACGAACTCGTCGGCGGCCAGAAGTCCCATCTCGCGCGAGGTGCCGGAGCGCTTCACGCCGCCGAAGGGCAGCCCGGGCTCGTCGGCGAGGACCACGTTGACGTAGACCATGCCGGCGTCGATCTTGTCGGCGACGCGCTTCGCCTGCTCCTCGTCGGTGGTGAACACGTACGAGCCGAGGCCGTAGCTGGTGTCGTTGGCGAGAGCGACCGCGGCGTCCTCGTCGGCGACCTTGTAGACGACGCCCACGGGGCCGAAGAACTCCTCGCGGTAGGCGTCCATGTCGCTCGTGACGTCGGTGAGGACGGTTCCCGGGTAGAAGGCGCCGTCGCGCTGTCCGCCGGCGACCAGCGTCGCGCCCTGCGCGACGGCCTTGTCGACCTGCTCCGCGAGGCGCTCCGCCGCGGTGAGCGACGACAGCGGGCCGAGGACGGTGTCGTCGGCGAACGGGTCGCCGACCTTCGCGCCCGACATCGCGGCGGTGAACTTCTCGAGGAACGCGTCGTACAGGCCGTCGACCACGATGAAGCGCTTGGCGGCGTTGCACGACTGCCCGGTGTTGTCGAGGCGCGCGGCGACCGCGGCCTCCACGGCCCCGTCGAGGTCGTCGGTCGAGAGCAGGATGAACGGGTCGGACCCGCCGAGCTCGAGCGCCACCTTCTTGAGGTTGCGGCCCGCGATCTCGGCGACCGCGGCGCCTGCGCGCTCCGAGCCGGTCACCGAGACGCCCTGCACGCGGCGGTCGGCGATGATCGTCGCCGCCTGGTCGTTCGTCGCGTAGACGTTCGTGTAGACGCCCTCGAGGCCGGCGTCCGCGTAGATCGCCGCGATGGCGGCTGCCGACTCCGGGCACTGCGGGGCGTGCTTGAGGAGGATGGTGTTGCCGACCACGATGTTGGGCGCCGCGAAGCGGGCGACCTGGTAGTACGGGAAGTTCCACGGCATGATGCCCAGCAGCACGCCCAGGGGCGAGCGGCGGATGACCGCCGTGCCGTCGCCGTCGATGTCGATCGGCTGGTCGCCGGTGATCTTCTCGGCGTGGTCGGCGTAGTACTCGGTGATGTCGGCGGCGAAGTCGACCTCGCCGAGCGCGGCCTCGAGCGGCTTGCCCATCTCGCGCACGATGATCGCGGCGAGATCATCGCGGCGCTCGCGATGCAGCTCCGCGACCTTGCGGATGGCCGCAGCGCGCTCGGCGACCGGCCGGTCGCGCCAGGTGCGGTACGCAGCATCCGCTCCCGCGAGCGCGGCCTCGAGGGCCTCGTCGGTGATGGTCGGATACGTGGCCAGGGTCTCGCCCGTGGCCGGGTTGACGACGGCGTAGTCGGTCATGCTTACTCTCCGATCGGGATGGTTGGGGGGTCAGTCTGCCTGCCGGCGGCGGGCGCGACGAAGGCTTTCGGGAGCGTCGATACTGAGTGTCTCACCGCGGAAGAACGCCGGACGCTTGATCGCCTGCCAGATCATGATCACGACGCCCGCGAGGATGACGACGACGCCCAGCACGAACACGAGGCCCAGGCCTCCGATGCTCGACCCGCTGCCGTAGGCCGGGTCCATCGAGTCGATGAGCGTCGTGACGAACAGCACCGCGAGGATCGCGCCGCCGACGAGCGGGAACAGGAACGTGAAGAAGAAGCTGCGCACCGAGTCGAACCACTGCTTGCGGAAGTACCAGACGCACGCGAACGCGGTGAGGCCGTAGTAGAAGCAGATCATCATGCCGAGCGACAGGATCGTGTCGGTGAGGACGTTCTCGCTGATCACGCGCATGACGGCGTAGAACACGGACGCGACGATCGCGGACACCACGGTGGCGTAGCCGGGCGTGAAGAACCGCGGGCTCACGCGGGCGAACTTCGCCGGCAGGGCGCCGTAGTGCCCCATCGCGAGGAGGGTGCGGGCAGGTCCCACCGCGGTCGACTGCAGCGACGCGGCCGAGCTCGACAGCACCGCGAGCGACACCAGGAACGCGAGCGGGCCGAGGATGGGGTCCGACAGCGCGAAGAACACGTTCGCCGAGATGTCCTCGTTCGCCAGCCCCAGCGGACCGTCGCCGACGCCCGCGAACATGATCAGGCCGATCGAGAGCAGGAGGTACAGCGAGACGACGATCACGACGGTGAGCATGGCCGCGCGGCCCGGCGTCTTGGCCGGGTTCTTGGTCTCCTCGTTCATGGTGAGGACGACGTCCCAGCCCCAGAAGATGAAGATCGACAGCGACAGCCCCGCGGCGAACGCGCTGAACGTCGGCACCTCGAACGGGTTGAACCACGACCACGAGAACGCCGTCGGGTCGGGGGCGTCGCCCGACACCGCCTTGACGATGGCCACGACGGCGAAGAGCAGGAGCACGGCGACCTGGAACGTCACCAGGATGTACTGGAACTTCTGCGTGGTCTGCATGTCGCGGTACGAGATGAGCGTCGCACCCAGCATGAACAGCAGGCACACGACCACGTTGATGAACGGGTTGAACGCGAGCTCCGCGATCTCGGGGTTGTTGCTCAGCTGCGAGATCAGGAGGAACAGGAACTCCACCGCGATGCCGGCGAGGTTCGAGAGCACGATGACGGTGGCGGCGACGAGGCCCCAGCCGGTCATCCAGCCGATCCACGGGCCGAAGGCCCGCACGCCCCACGTGAACGAGGTGCCCGAGTCGGGCATCGCACGGTTGAGCTCGCGGTAGCCGAACGCCGTCAGCAGCATCGGGATGAAGCCGACGAGGATGATCGCGGGCACCTGGGTGCCGACCACCGACACGGTCGGCCCGAGCGACGCGGTGAGCGTGTAGGCCGGGGCGATGGTCGAGACGCCGATGACGACGGCGCCGAGGACGCCGACGGCGCCGGCGCTCAGGCCCTTCTTGGACAGCTCACCGGCGTGCGTGCCGGTCGACGGGGCCAGCGGCGCTGCGCCGCGGCTTTCGGAAGCGCTCATCAGCGTGCGCCTTTCTTGCCGCGCGTGCGGGGCACCACGACCATGGGTACGGGAAGCTCGTGCAGCATCTTCGCCGCCGTCGAGCCGAGGAAGAGGCGCCGGCGCCGGGCCAGCCGGCTCGAACCGACCACCGCGAGCTCGCCGGGCTCCCAGCTCAGGTGCGAGACGGCGTCCTCGACGCTGTCGCCGAGACCGACGACCGCGTCGGTCTCGATGTCCTTCGGGAGGGCGGCCCGCACGTGCACGAAGACGTCGTCCGCGTGCCGGGCGCCGAACTCCATCGCCTCGAGGCTCGGCGGCATGTCCACCGCGGCGAGCGAGAGCAGCCGCAGGCCCGCCCCGGTCGCGGCGGCGAGGGCGACGCTCTCCTCCAGCAGGACGTCGGCGCCGGGACGCGTGCCGATCGCGGCGGTGATCCGCGTGATGCCCGTCGACGGCTCGAGACGTCGCGAGCCCTCCGGGGCCAGCACGACCGGCACGTCCGACGAGTGCAGCAGTTCGTTGGCGACGGTGCCGAGACGGTGGCGCCCACGGAGTCCGCCGTTGGCGGCGCCGACGACGATGTGCGAGGCGGAGAACTCGTGCGCTGCGGCGATCAGGCCCTCCGCGAAGGAGTCGCCGAACCGCACGTGCGACGCGTGGGTCACCGCATCCGGAATCTTCGCGGCCGCCTCGGCGAGCCAGGCCTCGGCCTGCGTCACGAGGAAGCGGTCGTAGCCCGCGTCGGGCGGGGTGATGACGCTGCGGTCCTCGGCGGGGAGCACCAGCACGAGGTCGAGCGGCGCGTCCATCGCCGCGGCCAGACGTGCGCCGAGGGCGACGGCGTCGGCGCCGGCATCCGTCGCGGTGTACCCGACGACGATGCGGTCGCTCATCGCCGTGCCGCTTCGACGATGTTCGAAGCGACGAGGCGGCCCATGCGGATCGCGCCGTCGACGTGCTGATACCCGGCGCCGGCCATGTCGCTGCAGGCGAAGTGGATCGGGCCGACGGCAGTGCGGAGGTCCGCGCCGTAGCGGGCGAGGCCGCCCAGGTCGAAGCTCGCGGCGTACGCGCCGCGGGTCCACTCCTCGGCGCCCCAGTCGCTCTCGAAGTAGACGAGCGGGGTCTTGGCCTCGGGGCCGTAGTAGTGCGACAGCGACTCGAGGATGCGCGCCTTGCGCTCCTCCGCCGACACGCGGAACAGGTCGTCGGCGTTGCGGTCCGACACGAAGCCGACCAGGGTGCCGCGCTCGTCGTCGTGGTTGGTGTTGTCGTATGCCTCGTGCGAGATCTCGTACGGGCTGAAGGCGGTGCCCGACAGGCCCTGCTCGCGCCAGAACGGGCGGTCGTAGACCGCGTGGACCTTGATGACGAAGCCCATCGAGATGTGCTGGTGCATCTGCTGTTTGAGGCGCGGCAGCGGCGGCGCGAACTCGATCCACGGGTAGAGGATCGGCGCGTGCGCGAGGATCACGAAGCGGGCGCGCACCTCGAGGCCGTTGTCGGTGACGACGCGCACGCCGTCCTCCGACCAGTGCACCTCGGTCACCGGCTGCCCCAGGATGACGTCGTCGCCCAGCCGCTCGGCGAGGAGCAGGGGAACCTGCTGCAGGCCGCCGACGACGCGCTCATCGAGGATGAAGTCCGCGTCGACCAGGTGCGAGAAGCTGCCGGCGCTGGCCGCCATGAGGAGGGCCTGGAGCGCCGAGAACGCGTAGGCGGGCTTGGTGAGCATCGCACCCGCGATGAAGAGGGCGATGTTGTCGCGCGCCTCCTGGTCGTCGGTCTGCTCCTCGAGCCACGCCTCGAACGAGATGCGGTCGAGCGCCTCGGCGTCGGGGTGCTCCCACGGCTTGTCGGGGTCGACCTGCGCGACGAGGCCGTCGAGCACCTCGATGAGGCGCACGATCTCCTTCTCGGTCTCCGGAGCGACGGGGAAGATCTCGCCCGTGAAGCGGGTGAGCTCGCCGTCCTGGCCGATGTAGACCGAGTCGCCCTCGCGGTAGCGGCTGTACGTCTCGAGCCCCAGCTCCGCGATGGTCTCCTTGAGCGCGTCCTGGTCGGGCGACACCCACTGCCCGCCGATCTCGAGCATCGCGCCGTCGACGACGTCGGTCCACAGGCGCCCGCCGACGCGGTCGCGCGCCTCGAGCACGACGACCGAGAGGCCCGCCTTCTTCAGTTCGTTGGCAGCGGTCGTGCCGGCGGCGCCGGCGCCGACGATGACGACGTCACGGGTCAGCTCGGTCATTCGGACTCCTTCGTCAGGCGAGGTTGCGTTGGTCTTCTGTGAAGTGCGGGAGACGGATGCTGCGACCGCCGCGCGTGCGGCGGTCGCAGCATCCCTGATCAAGAAGCCGCGAGTGCTGCGGCGACGACGTCCATGCCCTCGTGGAGCAGGTCGTCGGTGATCGACAGCGGCGGGAGGAAGCGGATCACGTTCCCGTACGTGCCGCAGGTGAGCACGATGACGCCCTGTGCGATGGACGCCTTCGCGACCGCGGCGGTGAGCGCTGCGTCCGGCTCGCCCGTCGCGGGGTCCACGAACTCGGCGGCGATCATGGCGCCATGGCCGCGCACGTCGCCGACGCGGGGGTCGGCGGCCTGCAGGTCCTTGAGGCGGCCCTTCAGAAGGGTCTCGATCTCGCGGGCGCGCTCGAGCATGCCGTCGTTCTCGAACACGTCGATGGCGGCGAGCGCCGCGGCGCAGGCGATCGGGTTGCCGCCGTAGGTGCCGCCGAGGCCGCCCGCGTGCGAGGCGTCCATGATCTCGGCCCGGCCCGTCACGGCCGCCAAGGGCAGGCCCCCCGCGATGCCCTTGGCGGTCGTGATCAGGTCCGGCACGACGCCGAACAGGTCGCTCGCGAACATCTCCCCCGTGCGGGCGAAGCCGGTCTGGATCTCGTCGGCGATGAACACCACGTCGTTGGCGCGGCACCACTCGACGAGGGCGGGCAGGAAGCCGTCGGCGGGGACGATGAAGCCGCCCTCGCCCTGGATCGGCTCGATGATGATCGCGGCGAGGTTGTCGGCGCCGACCTGCTTCTCGATCATCGAGATGGCCTTCTTGGCCGCGAGGCCGCCGTCGAGCCCGTCGCGGTACGGGTACGACAGCGGGGCGCGGTAGATCTCCGACGCGAACGGCCCGAAGCCGCTCTTGTAGGGCATCGACTTCGCGGTGAGCGCCATCGTGAGGTTGGTGCGGCCGTGGTAGCCGTGGTCGAACGCGACGACGGCCTGCTTGCCGGTGTACTTGCGGGCGATCTTGACCGCGTTCTCCACCGCCTCGGCGCCCGAGTTGAACAGGGCGCTCTTCTTGGCGTGGTCGCCCGGCGTGATGCGGTTGAGGGCCTCGGCGACCGAGACGTACGAGTCGTACGGCGCGATCATGAAGCACGTGTGGGTGAACTGGGCCACCTGCGCCTGCACGGCCGCGACGACCTTGGGGTGCGCGTTGCCGATCGTCGTGACCGCGATGCCCGAGCCCAGGTCGATGAGCGAGTTGCCGTCGGCGTCGACGACGACGCCTCCGCCGGCCGCGACGGCCTGCACGGGCGCGGTGTGGCCGACACCGGCGGCGACGGCGTCGGCCTTGCGGTCGAGGAGCTCCTGCGAGCGGGGACCGGGGATGCTGGTGACCAGGCGGCGCTCCTGCGGAAGGGTCGGACCGCCGAGGGGCGTTTCAGTGAGGGTGTCGGCTGCGCTGCTCATGCTGGGGAGCGTATTTCGTCGCCGGGAACGCCCGCACCCGCCCCCGTGTACATTCTGTCCGGCCCGCTGTACGGGCCGTACACTCGGAGCATCATGGACGCCGACGCCCCCACTCTTCGCGCCCTCCTCGCCCGACGTGATCTGAAGCTCGCGCTCGCCGGCGACGACCTCGGTCCGCAGGCATTGGACCGCGGCATCCGCTGGGTCCACAGCTCGGATCTCGCCGACCCGACGCCGTTCCTCTCCGAGGGCCTGGTGCTGCTCACCACGGGCACGCAGTTCCCGCAGGGCGACGACGCCGACGCGGCGGCGGTCTACCGCTCGTACGTCCATCGCCTCGCGACCCGGGGCGTCGTGGGCCTCGGCTTCGGCACCGAGGTCGTCCGCGCCGGGATCCCGCCCGCCCTCGTCGACGCCTGCCGCGACGAGCGGATGCCCCTGTTCGAGGTGCCGTACCGCACGCCCTTCATCGCGGTGGCCCGGGCCAACGCCGAGGCGATCGCCGCCGAAGCGTACGCGCGGCGTAGCTGGGCGCTCGCCGCGCAGCGCGCGATCGCGCTGGCCGCCCTGCGGCCCGACGGGCTCGGCGCCACCGTCGCGGAGCTCGCCAAGCAGCTCGACACCTGGGTCGGCATGTTCGACGCGGCGGGCGAACTCTCCCGTGAGCACCCCGTCGGCGGGCTCGACGGCGAGACGGCCGCGGCGCTCCAGCGCGAGGTGACCGGCGTGCTGCACCGCGGTGCGCGGGCGGGCTCGTCGCTGCACATCGGCGAGACGCCGTTCTCGCTGCAGACCCTCGGCCGCGGCGGCCACCTGCGCGGCGTCATCGCGATCGCCGCCGGAGACCTCGACCAGGAGGGCCGCGTCGTCGTCACCGCCGTGATCGCGATGGCAGGTCTTGCGCTCGAGCAGCAGCAGGGGCTCGGCCGCGCACGCAACGCGCTGCGCGCCGGCCTCGTGCAGTCGCTGCTCACGGGGGACCCCGCCCTCGCCCGCCGCACCTCGCGCGAGCTGTGGGGACCGCTTCCCTCCGCCCCCGTCGTCGTGGGGGTGACGGATGCCGCGGCCGCACGTGTCGACGGCATCGCCGAGCTGCTCGAGCTCTGGGCCGACGAGCGCCGCGGCGCGCTGTTCTTCGGTCGCGGCGAGGACGGCCTCGTGCTGGTCGTGCCCCAGGGCGACCGCTCCAGCGTCGATGAGCTCGTCGCCCGCTTCGAGGTGCGCGTCGGGCTGTCGGACCCGACCGGCTACGACGGTTTCGCCGCCGCGCTCGGGCAGGCCCGCGTCGCGCGGGACCGCGGCATCCGTCCGGTGACGGAGTTCGCCGAGGTCGCCCGCGCCGGCGTCCTCTCGGCGCTCACGGACGAGGCCCGCGCGTTGGCGCGAGCGGAGCTCGCACCGCTGTACGACCACGACGCCGCGCAGGGCACGCACCTCGTCGACACGCTGAAGGTGTGGCTCGACGAGGACTGCTCGCACGAGGCCACCGCGCAGGCGCTCGGCGTGCACCGCCACACCGTGCGCACGCGCCTCGCCCTCATCGAGCGCGTGCTCAGCCGCGATCTCTCGTCGTTCGCGACCCGCGCCGAGCTGTGGGCGGCGCTGCGCGCCCTGGCCTCCTGAGAACCCCACCCCCTGCCGTTCGTTCGCCACAGAGGTACGCACCTGCGGGCATCCGCCGTACATCTGTGACGAACGAACACGAGGATCGGACGAATCGACGCATCCCGCCCGATGCCGGGGACAGGGTGCGGCGATAGCCTGTGGCCCGTGTCGACCACCGCCCGAGACAATGCCGACGTGCCCAACGGCGACGTCTCGTGGTGGTGGCGGAGCCTCGGCGGCACGCCGACCCCGCGCGCTCCCCTGGCCGGCGACCTCGACGTCGATGTGGCCATCGTGGGCGGCGGCTACACCGGACTCTGGACCGCGTACTACCTGAAGCGCGCGCAGCCCGACCTCCGAATCGTCGTGCTCGAGCAGCGCTTCGCCGGGTTCGGGGCGTCCGGTCGCAACGGCGGGTGGCTGACCAACACCGTCACCGGCGGGCGCGAGCGCTACGCCGAGACGCACGGCCGCGATGCGGCGATCGCGCAGCAGCGCGCGCTCAACGACACCGTCGACGAGGTCATCGCCGTCGCCGCGCGCGAGGGCATCGACGCCGACATCGTGAAGGGCGGCGAGTACGGCGTCGCCCGCACGCCGGCCCAGCTCGCGCGCCTGCGGGCGTCCGTCGCAGGTGAACAGGCCTGGCCGCACACGGATGTGGAGCTGCTGGATGCTGCGGCTGCAGCATCCCGTATCCAGATCGCCGGATCACTCGGCGCCGCGTGGCATCCGCACTGCGCCCGGGTGCACCCCGCAAAGCTCGTGCGCGGGCTCGCCGACGCCGTCGAGCGGCTCGGCGTGCCGATCTACGAAGCGACGCACGTGCGGGAGATCGCGCCCGGCCGTGCGCTCACCGACCGAGGGACCGTGCGCGCGACCCACGTGCTGCGCGCCACCGAGGGCTTCACCGCCGACCTCCGCGGCGAGCACCGCACGTGGCTGCCGATGAACTCGTCGATGATCGTGACCGAGCCCCTGCCGGCCTCGTTCTGGGACGCGGTCGGCTGGGACGGGTACGAGACGCTCGGCGACTTCGCCCATGTGTACATGTACGCGCAGCGCACGGCCGACGACCGCATCGCCTTCGGCGGCCGCGGCGTGCCCTACCGCTACGGGTCGCGCGTCGACACCGAGGGCACGACGCAGGCGCGCACGATCGCCTCGCTCACGCGGCTGCTGCGCGAGTTCTTCCCGGATGCCGCGGGGACGCCCATCGCGCACGCCTGGGCCGGCGTGCTCGGCGTCCCGCGCGACTGGGCCGCGACCGTCGTCCACGATCGGGCGACGGGCCTCGGCTGGGCGGGCGGCTACGTCGGCACCGGCGTCACCGCGACGAACCTCGCCGGCCGCACGCTCGCCGACCTCGTGCTGGAGCGCGACACCGAGCTCACCCGTCTCCCCTGGGTCGGCCACCGCGCGCGGCGCTGGGAGGTCGAGCCGCTACGGTGGACCGCCGTGAACGCGATCTACACCGCGTATCGGATGGCGGACCGGTTCGAGGCATCCGGATCCTCCGACCGCACGGCGTGGCCCGCCCACGTGGCCGACGTCGTCGCGGGCCGCCACTGACCCGGGCGCCGGCCCGCCCGCGTCGCTGCCTGCGCACCCGCTGCAGTTTCCTGCACCTGCTGCGTCGCGCGACGCAGCACTCGCAGGAAAGTGCAGCACTCGCGCGCGCTCACGACCCGGCTCAGCGCGGGGCGTGGGCCTCGAGGAACTCGTAGACGTCGGTCGTGTCGACGCCGGGGAAGGAACCCGTCGGCAGCGTCGCGAGCAGGGTCCGCGGCGTGCGCACGTTCGGCCATGACTGCTCGCGCCACGACGCCTCGAGCTCGGCGGGGGCGCGCCGGCAGCACACCTCGACCGAGTGCTTCGAGACCCCGCGGTTCGGAGTGTCGCGGCCGAGGAACCACTTCGTGTCGTCGAAGCGCACGCCGACGCTGATCGAGTGCGCACCCTCGCTCGAGAGCTCGACGCGGGCCGTGCACCAGTAGGTGCCGTTGCCGGTGTCGGTGTACTGGTAGTACGGGTTGAAGTGGTCATCGACGTCGAAGACGACGCGCGAGGTCCACTTGCGGCAGCACATCTGGCCCTCGATCGCGCCGAGGCGGTCGGTCGGGAAGTTCACGTCGTCGTTCTCGTAGACCTTCGTGATGACCCCCGACTCGTGCACCTTCAGGAAGTGCACGGGCAGCCCCAGGTGGACGGTCGCGAGGTTGGTGAAGCGGTGCGCGGCCGTCTCGTACGACACCGAGTAGGCGTCGCGGAGGTCCTCGATCGAGAGCGAACGGTCCGCCTTGGCCTCCTGCAGGAACGGCACGGCGTGCGCCTCGGGGATGAGCAGGGCGCCGGTGAGGTAGTTCGTCTCGACCCGCTGACGCAGGAAGTCCGCGTACGAGGTCGGCTCGCGGTGCCCGAGGATGCGGCTCGAGAGCGCCTGCAGCACCGCCGTGCGCGGGTCGCCCTTGGTGGCGAGACGGCTCGACAGGTACAGCCGGCCGTTCTTGATGTCGGCGACCGACCGCGTCGTCTGCGGAAGATCGGGCACGTAGTGCAGGGTGAAGCCGAGGTGCGCGGCGATGTCGGAGGCCGTGCGCTGGGTCAACGGACCGCCGGGGTGATCGACCGCATCGAGGATGCCGCGAGCCTGCTGCTCGAGCTCGGCGAAGTAGTTGTTCTGCGTGCGCATGAGCTTGCGCAGCGCCACGTTCGCGCGTCGCGCCTCTTCGGGAGTCGCCGCGCGCTCGTCGCGCAGCCTCTCGATCTCGCCCTGCAGCGCGAGCATCGCCTTGAGCGCCTCGGTCGGCACCGTCTTGCCGATCCGGAACGGCGGGATGCCCAGCGCCTGGAACGTCTGGCCGCGCATCGCCCGCTCGAGCGAGATCTCGAGCGTCGCACGCTCGTCGAGCGGCTCGGACTCGAGGATCGCGTCGATCGACGAACCCAGTGCCCGCGCGATCGCCTGCAGCAGCGTCAGCTTCGGCTCACGGCGTCCGTTCTCGATCATGGACAGCTGGCTCGGGGCGCGGTCGACCGCGGAAGCGAGCTCTTCGAGCGTCATGCCGCGGTCGGTGCGCAGCTGCCGGATGCGGCGGCCGATGGTGAGGGGATCCACCTCCTCATCGTCCGGGACTTCACCGCGCACATCCGAGGTCAACGTCGTCGTCATGCGGCGATTCTGTCACGAAAGCAGAAATACCGGAAAACTTCACACCCGGATTCGTCGGGTACACCCCCGAACTTCACCCCAGAGTGGTCTCACGCCCCACCACCGATCCACACAGAACGAGGATCACCGGATGCCTCGGCCCGGCCCACACGCCGGGCAGAGGCATCCCCCACACACTCAACGCCGTCGATCACAGGAAGGCAGGGACATGACACCTGCGACCGCCACCCCGATGCGTACGCGCACCGGCCCCATCCCCACCCAGACCCACGAGCCCTCGATCGAGATCGCCGGCCGCCTCGGCCCCCGCTACGACGAGGTCCTGACGCCCGAGGCGCTCGCATTCCTCACCGAGCTGCACCACCGCTTCGGCGCCCGCCGCCACGACCGGCTCGCCGACCGCATGCGCCGCCGCTTCGAGATCGGCAACGGCCACGACCCGCAGTTCCGCGACGACACGCGCCACATCCGCGAGGATGCCGAGTGGAAGGTCGCCGGCGCCGGACCCGGCCTGGAGGACCGTCGCGTCGAGATCACGGGCCCGACCGACCCGAAGATGACGATCAACGCGCTGAACTCGGGCGCCAAGGTGTGGCTCGCCGACCAGGAGGACGCCACCAGCCCGACCTGGAAGAACGTCATCGAGGGCCAGCTGAGCCTGCGCGACGCGATCCGCGGCGAGCTGTCGTTCACGAGCCCCGAGGGCAAGCGCTACGAGGTCACGGCGACCGAGACGCCCACCATCGTGATGCGTCCGCGTGGATGGCACCTGCCCGAGCAGCACATCCGCTTCACCGACCGCACCGGCCGCACGATGGCCGCGTCCGGCTCGCTCGTGGACTTCGGCCTGTACTTCTTCCACAACGCGAAGCAGCTGATCGCGAACGGCCGCGGCCCCTACTTCTACATCCCCAAGCTCGAGTCGAGCGAAGAGGCGAAGCTGTGGGACGACGTGTTCACGTTCAGCGAGCAGTACGTCGGCATCGCCCACGGCACCATCCGCGCGACGGTGCTGATCGAGACGCTGCCGGCCGCGTTCGAGATGGAGGAGATCCTCTTCGAGCTGCGCGACCACATCGCGGGCCTGAACGCGGGTCGCTGGGACTACATCTTCTCGATCATCAAGAACTACCGCGGTCGGGGTGCCCGCTTCGTGCTGCCGGACCGCAGCGAGGTCACGATGACCGTTCCGTTCATGCGGGCGTACACCGAGCTGCTCGTGAAGACGTGCCACAAGCGCGGTGCCTTCGCGATCGGCGGCATGAGCGCCTTCATCCCGAACCGCCGCGACCCCGAGGTCACCGAGCGCGCGTTCGAGAAAGTGGCGGCCGACAAGAAGCGCGAGGCCGGCGACGGCTTCGACGGCACGTGGGTCGCGCACCCCGACCTCATCCCGGTGGCCCGCGCCGAGTTCGACGCCGTGCTGGGCGATCGCCCGAACCAGCTCGACCGCCAGCGTCCCGAGGTCGAGGTGGCGGCAGCCGATCTGATCGACGTCCACATCGGACGCCCGATCACGACGGCGGGAGTGCACGGCAACGTGTCGGTGGCCATCCGCTACATCGAGGCGTGGCTGCGGGGCCTCGGCGCCGTCGCCATCGACAACCTCATGGAGGATGCCGCGACCGCCGAGATCAGCCGCAGCCAGGTCTGGCAGTGGATCCACCAGGACCGCACCACCGAGGACGGCACGCCGATCACGCGGGAGTCGATCGAGGCACTCGTCACGCAGGTGCTGGCCGAGGCGGATCGCCGCGAGGGCGACCGGTTCGACGACGCCGCGGACATCTTCCGCGAGGTCGCGCTCGGCCAGGACTTCCCGGCGTTCCTGACGCTCCCCGCCTACGCGAAGTACCTCGTCGAGACCGACTGATCCCCCGCTCCCCGAGACCAACAAGGAAACGAACATGACTGCCTACCAGGACGACATCGAAGCCATCCGGGCGCTCAAAGAGCGGCACGGCTCGAGCTGGGATGCCATCGACCCCGAGTCCGCCGCCCGCATGCGGGCGCAGAACCGCTTCCGCACGGGACTCGAGATCGCCCAGTACACGGCCGACATCATGCGCCGCGACATGGCCGAGTACGACGCGGACTCGTCGGTCTACACCCAGTCGCTCGGCGTCTGGCACGGCTTCATCGGGCAGCAGAAGCTCATCTCGATCAAGAAGCACCTGAAGTCCACGAACAAGCGCTACCTCTACCTGTCGGGGTGGATGGTCGCCGCGCTCCGCTCCGAGTTCGGGCCGCTTCCCGACCAGTCGATGCACGAGAAGACGGCGGTCCCGGCCCTCATCGAGGAGCTCTACACGTTCCTCCGTCAGGCCGACGCCCGTGAGCTCGATCTGCTGTTCACGCAGCTCGACGACGCGCGCGCCGCCGGCGACGACACCGCGGTCGAGTTCATCCAGTCGCAGATCGACACCTACGAGACCCACGTGGTGCCGATCATCGCCGACATCGACGCGGGCTTCGGCAACCCCGAGGCCACGTACCTGCTGGCGAAGAAGATGATCGAGGCGGGCGCGTGCGCCATCCAGATCGAGAACCAGGTGTCGGACGAGAAGCAGTGCGGCCACCAGGACGGCAAGGTCACGGTCCCCCACGAGGACTTCATCGCGAAGATCAACGCGGTCCGCTACGCCTTCCTCGAGCTCGGCATCGAGAACGGCGTGATCGTGGCCCGCACCGACTCGCTCGGCGCCGGGCTCACGCAGAAGCTCGCGGTCACGCACCAGAGCGGCGACCTCGGCGACCAGTACAACTCCTTCCTGGACGTGGAGGAGATCTCGGACGCCGACCTCGGCAACGGCGACGTCGTCATCAAGCGCGACGGCACGCTGCTGCGCCCGAAGCGGCTCGCCAGCAACCTGTACCAGTTCCGTCCGGGAACCGGCGAGGAGCGCGTCGTGCTCGACTGCATCACGTCGCTGCAGAACGGCGCCGACCTGCTGTGGATCGAGACCGAGAAGCCGCACGTGGAGCAGATCGCCGGCATGGTCGACGCGATCCGCGAGGTCATCCCGAACGCGAAGCTCGTCTACAACAACAGCCCGTCGTTCAACTGGACGCTCAACTTCCGGCAGCAGGCGTACGACCTCCTGGCGGAGCAGGGCGAGGACGTCTCGGCCTACGACCGTGGCGACCTGATGAACGTCGCGTACGACGACACCGAGCTCGCGCGGGTGGCCGATGAGAAGATCCGCACGTTCCAGCGTGACGGCGCCGCCCGCGCCGGGATCTTCCACCACCTCATCACCCTGCCGACGTACCACACGGCGGCCCTGTCGACCGATGACCTCGCGAAGGGCTACTTCGGGGACGAGGGCATGCTCGCGTACGTGAAGGGCGTCCAGCGTCGCGAGATCCGCGAGGGCATCGCCACGGTGAAGCACCAGAACATGGCGGGAAGCGACATCGGCGACAACCACAAGGAGTACTTCGCCGGCGACGCCGCCCTCAAGGCCGGCGGTCAGCACAACACGATGAACCAGTTCGGCTGAGCCTGGAGAACGACGGATGCTGCGACCCGGCCGGGTCGCAGCATCCGTCGTTCGCGTCGTCAGCGCTGGACGAGCAGTCCGCGCTCCATCGCGAGGGTCACGGCGCGCGTGCGGTCGGCGACGCCGAGCTTCTCGAACACCTTGAGCAGGTGCGTCTTGACCGTCGACTCGCCGATGCCCAGGACGACCGCGATCTGCTTGTTGCTGTGGCCTGTGGCGACCAGCCGCAGCACGTCGAGCTCCCTCGCGGTCAGCACCGTCTCGGGCTCCGGCCGCCGCATGCGCTCGACGAGCCGCACCGCCACCTGGGGCGAGAGGGCCGACTGCCCCGCCGCCACCGAGCGGATGCCGGCGACGATCTCGGCCTGCGGTGCGGCCTTCAGGAGGTACCCCGTCGCTCCGGCCTCGATGGCGGCGAGGATCTGGTCGTCGGACTCGTAGGTGGTGAGGATCAGCACGCGCGGCGGCGGGTCGCCCGCCTCTCCCCCGGCGATCCGGGCGGTGGCGGCGACACCGTCGACGTGCGGCATCCGCAGGTCCATCAGCACGACGTCGGGACGGGTCGCGCCCGCGAGACGCACGGCTTCATCGCCGTCGGATGCCTCGGCCACGACCTCGAAGCCGGGCTCATCCGAGAGCAGTCCGGCGAGGCCGGCGCGCACCACCGGGTGGTCGTCGGCGATCAGCAGCCGGATCACAGGCGATCTCCCTTCGTCCGCACGGCCTCGGCCGGCGCATCTCCCATCATGGCGGGCATGACAGGCACCGGCGCTCCGGCACCCCGTTCGTCCTGCGACACCGCAGGAAGCCTGACCGTCAGGGTCGCGCCGTGGCCCGGGGTCGAGGCGACGTCGAACGTGCCGCCTGCGAGCGCCACACGCTCGCGCATGCCGTCCAGCCCGAACCCGCTCGTGGGCCGCGAGGTGTCGAAGCCGCGTCCGTCATCGGTCACCTCGAGCACGGCGGCGCCGTCCGCCGCGACCTCGACGCGCACCGTCACCTCCGCCGCGGCCGCGTGCTTGGTCACGTTCGACAGCGCCTCCTGCAGGCAGCGCAACAGCACCACCTGGGCCTCGCGGTCGAGCTCGCCCTCCACGCCGGCGGTGTCGAGGGCGATGCGCGCCGTCCCGTGCTCCCGGAACCGCTCGATGAGGCGCTCGACCGCGGCACCGAAGGCCGCCTCACGGGGAACGGCCGCCGTGCGGGCGACGAGCGCACGGGACTCGGCGAGGGCGTCGCGCGCGACCTGCTCGACCGTCGCGATCGTCGTGGCCGCAGCATCCGTCTGCCCTTCCCGAGACTGACGACCCGCGCGCTCGGCGAAGATCACCAGCCCTGCGAGGGTCTGCGCCAGGGTGTCGTGGATGTCTCGTGCCAGGCGCTCGCGCTCGGCGGAGGCACCGCGCTCGCGGCTGAGCGCCTCGACCTCGGTCTGCGCCGCCGTCAGCTCGGCGAGCAGGCGCTCGCGCTCCTCGCCGTACTCGGCGATGCGGGCGATCCAGAGGCCGATGGCGATCGCGAAGGAGAGCGAGAAGACCGCGGTGGTCCCGCCGGCGAGCAGGGAATCGAGGTTCGCGCCGTAGCCGAAGCTCGCGCCGATGAAGACGCTGCCGGCGATGACCGCCGAGCCGCCGATTCCGCGCCTGCGGGAATCGCCGATGACCCACACCAGCGGGTAGGCCAGGGTCTGGAGCATCGCCATGAACGGGGCCGCGCCGGCACCGATGCCGGCGGCGACGGCCGCCACCGACAAGAAGGCCGGGTACCGCCACGCCGCGCGCGGCGGCTCGATCGCGTCGCGGCCGATCAGGGCGTAGCCCAGAGCGAAAAGGCCGATCGCGGCGAGCGCGATCACGGTGCGGGCCGGGGTGGCCGGTGGGAAGAGGAAGACGAGCGCGATCGCGATGACGGCCGACACGATCGACACGATCGCGTCCCACCCGCGCTTCGTCAGCATCGTCCCTCTTCCCCTCGGCCCACCCGCAGGCTACGCGTCGCGCCGGATCCAGCGGAAGGTGATCCGCGAGAGCACCAGACCCACGATCAGCCAGATGCCGAGGGCGATCGCGACGCCGGCGAGGTTCCACTCGCCGTTCTGCTCGAGCGTCGCGTAGTCCTCGGGCAGGAACACCGCGCGCATGCCCTGCGCCATCCACTTGAGTGGGAAGAGGCCCGCGACGTTCTGCAGCCACTCCGGCAGCTGCGAGAACGTGAGGTACACGCCGGAGATGAACTGCAGCGCGAGGGCGATGGGCACGACCACCGCGGTCGCGCTCTTCGCGGTGCGCGGCACGGACGACAGCGCGACGCCGAGCAGAGCCGACGTCGCGATGCCGAGCACGAACACCCACGCGAACGTCGCCCAGCGCGCGGGCTCCGTGGGCAGCTCGACCCCGAGCACGGTGGACGCGAACACCAGCAGCAGGGCGGACTGGAGCACGCCGGTGACCAGCACCTGACCGATCTTGCCGATGAAGTAGCTCACCGGCGACAGCGGCGTGCCCCCCAGACGCTTGAGCATGCCGTCGGACCGCTCGATCGCGATGTCCATCGCCAGATTCTGGAACCCCGACAGCAGCAGGCCTGCGGCGATCATGCCGGGCAGGTACAGCTCGGCCATCGAGATCGGCGGCACGCCGGGGGCGATCTGCACGTCGCCGTCCGAGCCGAACGCGACGCTGAACAGCCCCAGCATGAAGACCGGGAAGAGGAACGTGAAGAACAGCGTGTCGCCCGAGCGGAAGTACTGCATCAGCTCGAACCGTGTGCGCCAGACGCCCACGCTCAGGACGTTGCGGCGTGCGCGCCGCGGACGGACGCCCGCGGCGCGGGTCTTCTCGACGGTGGCGCTCATCGCACCGCTCCCTTCTTCTCGACGGCCGCACCCGCGGCAGCATCCGCGGTGGTGTCACCGACCATCTCGAGGTAGACGTCCTCGAGGCTCGGCCGCACGATCTCGAGCTCGGCGGGCGCCTCGCCCAGCCGCGCCGCCAGGGCGGTCGCGAACGCGAAGGGGTCGTCGGAGCGCTCGTGTCGCAGCATCCCGTCCTCCACCCATCGCACGATCGGAACGCGCGCGGCCGCGCCGCCGAACCCCGCGACGGGTCCGATCGCGCGCAGCCGCCCGTCCGCGATCACCGCGACCCGATCGGCGAGCTGTGCCGCCTCGTCGAGGTAGTGCGTGGTCAGCACGATGGTCGTGCCTTCGGCCTGGAGGCGCCGGATGAGCTCCCAGAACTCGCGACGCGCGTGCGGATCGAAGCCCGTCGTGGGCTCGTCGAGGAAGAGCAGTTCCGGGCGACCGATGATGCCGAGGGCCACATCGACGCGGCGCTGCTGCCCGCCCGAGAGCTTCGAGATGCGCGTCTTCGCCTGCGCCTCGAGGCCGACGGCCGCGATCACCTCCTCGACGTCGCGCGGGTCCGGATAGAAGCCCGCGAACTGCCGCAGCTGCTCGCGGACGGTGACGAGGCCGGACTGGCCGGTCGACTGGAGCACGATGCCGAGCCGGGCTTTGAGGTCGAGCCCACCCGTGGCCGGGTCGACGCCGAGCACCTCGACGTCGCCGCCCGTGCGGCGCCGGTACCCCTCGAGGATCTCGACGGTCGTCGACTTGCCGGCGCCGTTCGGCCCGAGGAGGGCGAAGGTCTCGCCGCGCTCGATCTCGAACGACACCCCGTCGACGACGGTGCGGTCACCGTACGTCTTGCGCAGGTTCCGCACCCGCACCGCTTGTGTCTGCATGCTTCCAGCGTCACGGATGACGGATGCTGCGCCCAGCGGTCATCCGCAGGAGACGGCATCCCCCATTCGGTGGATGCCACCGTCCACCTGGCTGCCGCGCGGCGGCGTAAAGCGGATCAGTGGCGCGAGGCGACCATCACCGGGACCGGCACCGCGCGGGCCTCGGCATCCGCTCGCTGTTCGGCACGGAGCATGCGCTGACCGCGGATGCCTCCCGCCAGGGCCCACGCGAGCAGCCACACCCCCGAGCCGACCGTGACGATGAACGCGACGCGCAGACCGACGTCGGGGTCGAGCAGCAGCACGAGGCTGATCAGGGCGACGAGGCCACCGAGGATGGCGCCCGTGGCGCCGATGATGGTCAGCACGCACCCGCGCGCGAGCCACCAGGCGATCCCACCGGCGATGACGAGCACGATGGCGAGCACGACGGCTCCCCAGATCCAGGCGTCCACGACGCACAGGGTACCGCGTCGCCGGGCCGATCCGGAAGAGCGCTTACCCATCGGACGATCCGTCGCGTCGCACGTGCATCCCGCACACGAGCAGGCCACACGTCCGCAATCGGCGCTGAAGCCTCCCGTCACGCGGACTACGCTCGAACCGTGACAGAACGCGCACCGCTCTCCCGCAAGCTCTCCGCCATCGCCGAGTCCGCGACCCTGAAGGTCGATGCCAAGGCGAAGGCTCTGCAGGCCGCCGGCCGGCCCGTCATCTCTTATGCGGCGGGCGAGCCCGATTTCGCGACGCCGCAGTTCATCGTCGACGCGGCCGCGGAGGCCCTCCACAACCCCGCGAACTTCCGCTACACGCCCGCCGCCGGTCTTCCCGTGCTGCGCGAGGCGATCGCCGCGAAGACGCTCCGCGACTCGGGTCTCGAGGTCGATCCGTCGCAGGTCATCGTCACCAACGGCGGCAAGCAGGCCGTCTACCAGGCCTTCCAGACCGTCGTGAACCCCGGCGACGAGGTGCTGCTGCCGGCCCCGTACTGGACGACGTATCCCGAGGCGATAGCGCTGGCCGACGGCATCCCCGTCGAGGTCTTCGCCGGTGCCGACCAGGACTACAAGGTCACCGTCGAGCAGCTCGAGGCCGCCCGCACCGACAAGACCACGGCGCTCGTGTTCGTGTCGCCGTCGAACCCGACCGGGTCGGTGTACACGCTGGAGGAGACCGAGGCGATCGGCCGCTGGGCCGTCGAGCACGGCATCTGGATCATCTCGGACGAGATCTACCAGAACCTCGTCTACGAAGGCACGCGCGCCGTGTCGATCGTGGAGGCGGTTCCGGAGGCCGCGGGCCAGACGATCCTCGTCAACGGCGTCGCGAAGACCTACGCGATGACCGGCTGGCGCCTGGGCTGGATGGTCGGCCCGAAGGACGCCATCAAGATCGCCGGCAACCTGCAGTCGCACCTGTGCTCGAACGTCAACAACATCGCGCAGCGCGCGGCGCTGGCCGCCCTCTCCGGACCCCAGGACGAGGTCGAGCAGATGCGACAGGCCTTCGACCGCCGCCGCAAGCTGATCGTCGCCGAGCTGTCGAAGATCGACGGCGTCGAGGTGCCGACGCCGCTCGGCGCCTTCTACGCCTACCCCGACGTGCGCGGACTCCTCGGCCGCGAGTGGGCGGGTGTCACGCCGACGACCTCCCTCGAGCTGGCCGACCTCATCCTCGAGAAGGCCGAGGTCGCCGTTGTCCCCGGCGAGGCCTTCGGCCCCTCCGGCTACCTGCGCCTCTCGTACGCCCTCGGCGACGACGCCCTCCTCGAGGGCGTGCAGCGCATGCAGCGCCTCTTCGCCTCGTAAACCCTTTCGGAACGCGGATGCCTCGGGCTCGAGGCATCCGCGTTTCCTATCTGTCCGCGCGCCGCGCCCGTTTCCCGCCCCTCCCACGGGCGTTGGGCCCCAGGTTTTGGCGAGTCGCCACGAACCGCTCCTGCGACCGTTGCATTTTGGCGATTCGCCAATACAAGCGGAGCATCCACCCCTCGCGGAATTTGGCGAGTCGCCAGCTTCCGCTGCCTGATCACCCTGCTTCTGGCGAGTCGACTGAATTCCTCGCCGACGTTGACGCCCGTTCCTCCCCAGCGCCGGCTGCGGCGCAAGATTCCCGGAAATCTCGGGTTCGTTGCGGGCACCGCGTCCCGTGCGATGACGATCGACAGATGCGCGACTGGCACCTCCCGTCTCACCTCCTTCCAGGCTTCACGGTGCGCGAGGCACGTGAAGCAGGGGTCGCTCCCTCGCAACTCTCGGCGAGGTCGCTGCTGCATCCGTTCCATGGCGCTCGAACAACGAGGGAACTGAGCCCGATGGCGCGCCTCGAGCTCCTGATGCGTGCCCTGCCCTCACATGCGTTCGTCTGCGGTCCGACCGCGGGTGTGGTGCTCGGGGTACCCCTCCCCGTCGCGCTGCAGGACGACGCGTTCCGACGACCGACGATCGGGGTGCCGTATCCGAGCAACAGAATTCGAGGACGGCGGGTCCGCGGACGATCTCTGCAGATCGCGGACGAGGAGCTGCTGATGAGGCGGCGCGTTCGCATGACCCGTCCATCGCGCACGTGGCGCGACCTCTCCGCCGAGCTGGAGCTTCCTGCTTTCGTCGCCGTGACGGATTACCTCATCGCGCGCAATCGACGCCGTTGCACGATGGACCAACTGACGGCAGAACACGCCCGAGCACCGCGTTCACCTGGGGCGGGGAACCGGCGCCGCGCCCTCCAGCTCTGTTCGGAGCGTTCGGAGTCACCCCGTGAGTCGGAGCTCCGTTGCATTCTCGAACTGGCCGGCCTCCCGAGGCCTGAGTGCAACGTCGAGATCTATGACGGCACCCGATTGGTGGGCCGCGTCGATATGTTCTACCGCGAGCAGAAACTGATCATCGAGTACTACGGCGATTACCATCGCGATCCGGATCAGTGGAGCCGTGATGAGATGCGTCGCGCCGAACTGGAATCACTCGGCTATCGATTCACGGTCGTCACCAGGCGTGACTTCGACGACCTGCCCACCCTCGCGGCGCGCATCCGCCGACTGCTCGCCGCATCGACCGCGAGCTGATCTGCAGCAACGCACCCCGCGCGTGAACCGCCGCGACGTCCGTCGGCCGTCGGCCGCCTGTATCGTGGACGCTTTTGGCGACTCGCCAAGAGCTCGGGCGAACGGGCGTGTTCTGGCGACTCGCCAAAAGCCACAGCGAACGCCGCCTGTTCTGGCGACTCGCCAAAAGCTAGGGCGACGCCCTCAGTCAGCGATTCGCCAAGAATCCCCGCGAATTGCGTGGACTCTGGCGACTCGCCAAAAGCGATAGCGAATGCCGCCGGTTCTGGCGACTCGCCAAAAGCCACAGCGAACGCCGCGTGTTCTGGCGACTCGCCAAACGCCACAGCGAACGCCGCGTGTTCTGGCGACTCGCCAAAAGCTAGGGCGACGCCCTCAGTCAGCGATTCGCCAAGAATCCCCGCGAATCGCGTGGACTCTGGCGACTCGCCAAAATGCAGAGTCCTCGAGCCAAGGAGGGGGCGGGCGGATGCCTCGGCCCGGGGCTAGAGCTCGACGTTCAGCAGGACGGGCTCGGGCTGGAGGATCAGGCCGAACTCGGACTGCACGCGACCCTGGATGAAGCGGGCCAGCTCGGCGAGTTCGGCGGCGGTCGCATGACCCCTGTTCGTGAGCGCCAGGGCGTGCTTCGTCGACAGGCCGGCGCGCGAGCGCGGCAGCTTGAAGCCCTTGCGCACGCCGGCGTGCTCGATGAGCCAGCCGGCGCTCACCTTGACGTCGGACTCGACCGTCGTGGGCGCGGGAACGTAGCCGTCGAAGTTCGCGAGCGGGATGACGAGCACCGGGTCGAGATCGGGATGCACCGGCCAGCGCGGGCACGCCTCGGGGAGCGTGCGGGCGAAGGATGCCGAGACCACCGCGTTCTGGAAGAACGACCCGGCGCTGTACGTGTCGGGGTCGTCGGCGTCGAGCACCATGCCCTTGGTGCGCCGGGTCTCGAGGATGCGCTCGCGCACCCAGGCGAGGGTCGTCTCGTCGTCGGGACCGAGGCGCAGCGCCGTACGGAGCTGATCGCCGGCGATGCGACGGGCGCCCTGGCCGATGTCGGGGAGGTCGAGCGTCACCGAGAGGATCACCGCGCGCCGCGCGGGCACCGAGCCGTAATGGTGTTTGAGGACGGAGGTCCGGAACCCCAGCCCCAGCTCGGCGGCGGGAACGGTCGACACTTCGCCGGTCGACTCGTCGAGCAGCTCGACCTCACTGAGGGTCTGCACGATCTCCTGGCCGTACGCACCGATGTTCTGCACCGGGGCAGCGCCGACGGTTCCGGGGATCCCCGACATCGCCTCGATGCCGCCGAGCCCTTCGGCGACCGCGAAGCCGACGAGGTCGTCCCAGTCGTGGCCCGCCTGCACCCTCAGCCGCACGCGTCCGGGCAAGGGCGACGGCATCCGTTCGATGCCCTTCGTGAGCACGCGCACGACGGTGCCGTCGAAGGGCTCGTCGCCGACGAAGAGGTTCGACCCGCCGCCGAGCACGAGCCACTCGTCGCCGGAGGCCCAGACGTCGCGCAGGGCGGCGACGAGCTCATCGGTGGTGTGGGCGTCGATCATGCGCTCCGGCGTGCCGCCGGTGCGCAGCGTCGTGAGCCGCGCGAGCGGGATGGGGGTGACGTCGGGCATGCGTCAGATGGTCCGGACGCGCACCTGCGCCTTGACGAGCACAGTGGCACCCTCGAACGACACGGTCAGGTCGATGCGGGCGGACTCCTCGTCGACCGCGCCGACCTTCGCGACGACGGTCACGTCGGCTCCGGTCTCGGGGTCGACGACGACGGGCTTGGTGAAGCGCACGCCGTACTCGAGGATGCGGCCGGTGTCGCCGACCCACGACTCGATCGTGCCGACGGCGAGCCCCATCGTGAGCATGCCGTGGGCGAGCACGCCCGGCAGGCCCACCGCAGACGCCACGTCATCGCGGTAGTGGATCGGGTTGAAGTCCCCGGAGGCCCCGGCGTAGCGCACGAGCGACTCGCGCGTGAGGTGCACGGTCCGCTCGGCGACGACGTCGCCGACGGTCAGGTTCTCGAGCGCGCTCATGCCTCGCCCTCCCCCACGAGCAGGACGGACGTCGTCGTGACGACGTGGTCGCCCGCGGCATCCGTGATCTCGGATTCGCTCGTCACCATTGCGGCCGCGCCCATGGCACGGATGCCGGTGACTGACAGCTTCGCGGTGAGCTCGTCGCCCGCCACGATCGGCCGCGAGTAGCGGAACTTCTGCTCGGCGTGCAGCACGTTCTTGAGGACGATGCCCGAGTCGGGCTCGCCCAGCAGCTGCTGGAGCGTCGCGTCGGTCACGACGATCGCGAAGGTCGGCGGCGCGACGACGTCGGCGTAGCCGAGCGCCTGCGCGGCAGTGAGGTCGGTGTGCTGCGGGTCATCGGCGAAGACGGCGCGCGCGAACTCGCGCACCTTCTCGCGACCCACGAGGTAGGGGGTCGTCGGCGGGAAGTCGCGGCCGACGAGCTCGGGGTTCACTGGCACCAGGCCATCCTACCGAGCGGCATCCCCCGACCCGGCCGGGCCGGCCTCCGGGCGAGGGCGCCCGCGCCAGGCCCGCAGGCCCATCTGCACCGCGATGATCACGAGGTACGCGGCGAAGAGCATGTTGCCGACGAAGGGATCGATGAGCGTCGCCGCCCACGCGCCGAGCGCCGTCGTGGTGCACGCCGCCACCCCGACGACCGCCGCCGCGACGAGGTCGACGTTGCGTCGCCGGATGTTGCCGACCGTGCCCGAGAGGGCCGTCGGGATCATCATGAGCAGCGACGTGCCCTTGGCCACGAGGTCGCTGGTGCCGAACAGCACCATGAGCGCCGGAACCACGATGATCCCGCCGCCGACGCCGATCAGCCCCGACAGGATGCCGGTGACCACACCCAGCACGACGAGCAGGACTCCGCTCAGCCAGGTGAGGGAGAACTCGGCATCGCGGGACGGGATCACGATGAAGAGGCTGACGATCACCGCGGCGAGGAAGCCGACGAACGCCCACCGCAGCACCGTCAGCGAGAGCCGCGGGAGCAGCCAGGTGCCGATCTGGGCGCCGAACACCGCACCCGCCGCCAGCAGCAGGGCGGGGATCCAGGCGACCGAGCCGTGCACGGCGTACGAGACGACGCCCACCGTCGCGGTGGGCACGATCGCGGCGAGCGATGTGCCTGCGGCAAGTCGCTGGTCGAAGCGGAGGAACAGCACCAGGAACGGCACGATGACCGTGCCGCCGCCCACGCCGAACAGGCCAGACAGCAGCCCTGCGAGCAGGCCGATGCCGATGCAGGTGAGGTAGAACCGAGCGTCGTGGAGAGGGCGCGCCGTCTCGGGCGGGGTCATTCGTACGACAAGTCGTCGATGACCCACTCGCCGTCGGCCTGCACGAGCGTGTAGTGGTACACCGTGGCGCCGGGCGCGGGGTCGGTCGGCTGGCCGTCCTCGTCGATGAGCGCGGTGTACGTCTCGTTCGTCGTCACCGCGACCTGGTCGCCGATGGTCTCCACGTCGGTGACCTTGATCTCGTAGTCGTCGAAGTTCTCGTCGAAGGCGGTCGCCTGGGACTCGAAGGTGGCGCAGTCGAGCAGCCCGACGGTGTCGCGGAAGTCCTCGGACGTGGCGGCGGTGAACGAGTCGCAGTCGCCCTCCTGCCACGCGTCGTCGTACAGGCCCACGGTCGCGACCGCGGCGCGCTCGTCATCGGACTGACCGGAGCTGTTCGCGGTCGACGCCGAGAGCAGCAGCAGCGGGATCACGACGGCTGCGGCGATCACGATGCCGAGCAGCACCACGCCGAGCACCACCCACACGATCCAGAGCTTCGAAGTGCGTCGCGGCTCGGTCGCCGCGGCGAAGCCGCCGCCGGCGGGAGCGATGCCTGCGGGCGTTCCGGGATACACGCCCTGCGGATACCCCTCGACCGACGCGTACCCCTCCTGCACCGGGTACGGCGGCGCCGCCGGGGAGGCGGGCTCCGTCGCAAACAGTTCCGGCGCGCCCGGCTCAACGGCCTCGGCCCCGGCGACGATCTCGGCCTCGGTCGGGGCCGGCGACGCCTCCGGGTCGGGCTGAGCGACGTGCTCCGTCCACTGCGTGCCGTCCCACCAGCGCATCGCGCCGTGACCGTCGTCGTACCAGCCGGGAGGAGTCGTCGTCATCCTCAAACCCTATCCCCGCGACCTCTCGGGAGACGGGCGACGGTCCCCACGCCCCTCCACACATCGCTGGCGCGCTGCGCGGAGCCTCCGGCGCGTGTGCCCAGCTGCGCCCCGGCGCCGGGGCGCAGCATCCGGTTCCCGGAATCAGCGGTCGAGGACGGCGCGGGCGCTCCGTTCGGGGCTGAGGTCGAGACGGCGCAGCAGCTGCGCGTTGAGCGCCACGACGACCGTCGACAGCGACATCAGGATCGCGCCCACCGACATCGGCAGGACGAAGCCCATCGGGGCGAGGACGCCGGCCGCGAGCGGGACCGAGATGAGGTTGTAGCCCGCGGCCCACCAGAGGTTCTGCGTCATCTTGCGGTAGCTCGCACGCGACAGCTCGATCACCGACAGCACCGAGCGCGGATCGCTCGACGCCAGGATGACCCCCGCCGACCCGATCGCGACGTCGGTTCCGGCGCCGATCGCGATGCCGACGTCGGCCCGCGCGAGCGCGGGGGCGTCGTTGACGCCGTCGCCCACCATCGCGACCTTGAGGCCCTCGCTCTGCAGTTCCGCGACCTTCCGTTCCTTGTCCTCCGGGCGCACGCCGGCGAAGACGCGACGGATGCCGAGCGCCTCGGCGACGGACCGCGCGACGGGCTCGGCATCGCCCGTGATCATGACGACCTCGACGCCCAGCCGGTGCAGCGCGTCGACGGCCTCGCGCGACTCGGGGCGGATCTCGTCGGCGAGCGCGAGGCCACCGACGACGGAGCCGTCGCGCACGACGTGCAGCACGATCGAGCCCTGGTCTCGCCACGCGCCCGCAGCGGCAATGTCGGCAGCCTCGATCTCGGCGAGAAGGCGCGGGCCGCCCACCCGCACGACGTGCCCGTCGACGGTCGCGGTCACACCGACCGCCGGCGACGACTGGAACCCGGACGCGGAGGCGACCGCGAGGCCGCGCTCCTGGGCGGCGCGCACGATCGCCTTCGCGAGCGGGTGCTCGCTTTCGGCCTCGGCCGCCGCGGCGAGCGCGAGCACGCCGTCCGCGTCGATGCCGGCGATCGCGGCGACGTGGACCACTGTGGGCTCGCCCTTCGTGAGGGTGCCCGTCTTGTCGAACAGCACCGCGCCGATCGTGCGCATGCTCTCGAGCGCCAGGCGGTCCTTGATCAGCACGCCGCCGCGCGCGGCACGTTCCGTGGCGATCGACACCACGAGCGGGATCGCCAGGCCCAGTGCGTGGGGGCAGGCGATGACGAGCACGGTGATGGTGCGCACGACCGCCTCGTCGGGAAGACCGAACGCGGTCCACACGATCGCGGTCAGCGCCGCGGCGCCGAGGGCGAACCAGAACAGCCAGCCGGCGGCACGGTCGGCCAGGCGCTGTGCGCGCGACGTCGAGCTCTGCGCTTCGGCGACGAGCCGCTGGATGCCGGCGAGCGTGGTGTCGTCGCCGGTCGCGGTCACCTCGACCCGCAGTCCCGAGTCCGTGGCGACTGTGCCGGCGGTCACGTGGTCGCCGACGCCGCGGGCGACGGGCCGGGACTCGCCCGTGACCATCGACTCGTCCATGTCGGCGCCGCCGTCGACGATGCGGCCGTCAGCGGGAACGCTGCCGCCGGGTCGCACCACGACGACGTCGCCGAGCCGCAGCCCGGACGGTGCCACGGTGACGATGCTGTCGCCCTCCACGCGCTCGGCCTCGTCGGGGAGGAGCGCTGCGAGGGAGTCCAGCGCCGACGTCGTCTGGGCGAGGGAGCGCATCTCGATCCAGTGGCCGAGCAGCATGATCACGATGAGGAGGGCCAGCTCCCACCAGAACTCGAGCTCATGGTGCAGCAGCCCGAGGCTCGCACCCCACGACGCGAAGAACGCGACAGTGATCGCGAGGCCGATGAGGAGCATCATGCCGGGCTTGCGGGAGCGCAGCTCCGACACGGCGCCCGACAGGAAGGGCCAGCCGCCCCAGAAGTACATGACGGTGCCCAGCAGAGGCGAGATCCAGCGGACCCACGGGGCGTCGGGCAGCGTGTAGCCGAGCACCATCGCAAACATGCCCGAGAACGCGACAACGGGCACCGCGAGGGCGAGATTGATCCAGAACAGCCGGCGGAAGCGGGCGACGTGGTCCGCGCCGTGGGCGGCATGGCCTCCGTGACCCATGTGACCGGCGTGGCCGGCGTGGCCGGCGTGATCGGCGTGATCAGCGTGGCCGGCGTGCGCCGCGTGGGCGGGCTCCGTCGTGGCGGTCGCGCTCATGGCCTGATGAGCAGCGTGATCGTGGTCGGTGTGGTCATGGTCGCGATGCGGATCGGTCACGGTGTTCTCCTCGTCGAAGTACGTCTCTGTTATACCCCCTAGGGGTATCAACCTCAATCGATCCCGCGATGCTGGTATTCCCCTTCGCGCCGAATCGTGGCGGATGTCGGCGGAGCGCGCGACACTGACATCACCCTGGAGTCGCGAGGAGCACGAATGGACATCATCCTGGTCGCCGGCCTGTGGATGGGCGGGTGGGCGTGGTACGAGGTGGCACCGTCCCTCGAGCGTGAAGGGCATCGGCCCGTGCCGCTGACCCTCCCCGGCATGGGATCGGTCGACGCCGACCGCTCGGCGATCACCCTCGCCGACCACGTCGCGGCGGTCGTGGCCGCCATCGACGAGGCGCCCGGCGAGCGGGTCGTCCTCGTCGGCCACTCCGCGGGCGCGGGCATCGTGTACGCCGCGGCCGACGCACGCCCCGACCGTGTGGCGCGGCTCATCCTCATCGGAGGCTTCCCGACGGCCGACGGCGATCCGCTGCTCGACGGGTTCGCGACGGAGGGCGGCGAGCTCCCGCTGCCGCCGTGGAGCGAGTTCGACGACGCCGATCTGCGCGACCTCGGCGACGGCGGCATGACGGCGTTCCGCACGTACGCGATCCCCTCGCCCGCCGGCGTCGTCACCGGCATCCAGCGCCTCGGCGACGACCGCCGCCTCGACATCCCCGTCACGGCCGTCGCGACCGAGTACACGGTCGCCGACCTCCAGAGATGGATCGACGCGGGCGCACCGCCGGTGCAGGAGTTCGCCCGCCTGCGCGACGTGACCTACGTCGACCTGCCGACCGGGCACTGGCCGCAGCTGACGCGTCCGCGCCAGCTGGCGCGCATCATCCTCGCGCAGCCGCCGCTCGGCGACGGCACCATCGCCCCGGAGGTCGAGACGATCAGCCCGGTCGCCTTTCACGCGTCCGAGGGGGTGGCGGACTGGCGTGTCCTGTACTGGGGCGCTCATGCCTTCTTCCGCGCCGAATCGCTCTCCCACGGCGCGCGCCTCGTCACCGAGGTCGCCGCCATCGCTGAGGGCCTCGACCACTATCCCGACATCGATCTCCGCCCCGAGGGCGTCTTCGTCAAGACCTTCAGCCGCCGCGATGGGGCGCTGAGCCGGACGGATGCCGACCTCGCGGCATCCGTGTCACGCGCCGCCCGCGAGCTGGGCCTGGAAGCCGATCCGTCGGTGCTCACGGTCGTCGGCATCGCCGTGGCCCAGGGGCCCGATACCCACGTCCGGCCGTTCTGGAGCGCCGCACTCGGCTATGACCCCCTCGGGGGCGAAGACGCGATCGACCCGCTGCGCCGCAACCCGCACGTGTGGTTCCATCCCCTGGAACCGCCCAAGCCTGGCCGCGGGCGCACGCACATCGACATCTCCGTGCCGCGCGATCAGGTCGAGGCGCGCGTCGCGGCGGCGCTGGCGGCCGGCGGGCGGATGGCCGACGACTCCCACGCTCCGGAGTGGTGGACCCTCACGTCGCCCGACAACCACGGCGTCGACATCGCCGCCTGGACCGACGACTCGGACTTCTCGGGCTGAGGTCGCGCGCCCGCAGGTCACCTCAGCATGCGCACGTCGATGATCGACGGCACCATCGGGTCGGTCTGCTCGGCGCCGTCGAAGTCGAAGCCGTTGCGCCGGTAGAAGGCGATGGCGCGGGGGTTCTCCTTCGCCACCCACAGGACTGCAGGACCCTCGTCGAGCACCGCGTCGAGCAGAGCCTGCCCTGCTCCTCCGCCGTGATCGGCGGCCGCGACGTAGAGCATGTACAGCTGGCGCTCGCAGGGCGGCGGCGTCCCGTCGAACTCCAGGCCCGGTCCCGAGGTCGCGAAGCCGATGATGCGACCCTCGCTCTCGGCGACCCAGACGCGCCACTCGTCGCGGGGGTTGTCGAGGATGCGCGTCCACATGCTCTGCCGCCCGTGCACGAACTCGTCGTCGAAGAAGCCGTCGGGCAGGAGGTGGGTGTACGTCTCTCGCCACGTCGCCACGTGGAGCGCGGCGATCTCGGCCGCGTCGCGCGGCTCGGGCACGCGCAGGGTGAACGTCATGCCGTCATCCTGCCAGCGGGCGGGGCACGCGGACAGGGGGCGTCATCCGGCAGAGCCGTACGCCGTGAAGAAGCGGTCGCGGAAGGCGTCCATCCGCCACACCGGCGACGCGTCCGACGGGCGCAGCCCCGCGGTCCAGTTCCAGTCGACGATCGCGTCGAAGACTGCCGGGTCCTTCGCGATGATGCTGATCGGCACGTCGCGACTGGCGCCCTCGCCGCTCACGATCGTGGCCGGCTGGTGGTCGCCGAGCATGACCACGACCAGGTTCGGATCGTCGACGTTCTCGAGGAAGGAGAGCATCGACCCGAGCGTGTACTCGACGGACTGCCCGTAGTAGCGCTTGACCGTCTTGGGGTCCTTCCAGACCTCGCTCGCCTGCTGACTCCGCGCGGGCTGGTCGTCGTAGATCGATCCGTCTCCCACCTCACCCCACGGCACGAGCTCGGGAAGCGGCGCCCACGGCGTGTGGGACGACACCAGGTCGAGCTCCGCCATGACGGGCAGGCCCGACGGCGCGAGCACCTGGTCGGCGAAATGCTTGAGCGTGTACTGGTCGGGGATGCGCGCGTAGCCGAACGAAGGGCCGCGGTAGCCGACGTTCGTCGCGTCGAGCAGCGTGTCGTAGTGGTAGAACGACGTGCCGACGTCCCACGGATGCCGGTTCGACGGGACGTCGCTCACGGTGTGCCAGCCCGCGCGGCCGAACGCCGCGCTCAGCGTGAGCCGATCGGTCCGCACCACCAGGTCGTACACCGCCTGGGAGTCGACCCACACCCCCGTCTGCAGCGTCGAGTGCGCCAGCCAGCTCACTCCGCCGTACGTGGGCGACGTCAGCCAGGCGCTCCGCGTCGCATACCCGTCGGATCGGAGCGTCTCGTCGCCATGGCGCAGGACGTCGTTCACCCCGTCCGAGATGCTGTCGCCTTCGAGCGCGACGCGCCCGTAACTCTCGACGAACACGAACAGCACGTCCTTGCCCTGCAGCGCGGTCAGCAGCTCCGGCGCCGGAACCGCGGCGAACGGATCGTCGGCGACCTCGCGGGCGACCCGGGCCCTGGTCTCGAGCGCCGACACGGTGCGCGACACCGCTGAGCCGACGGATGTGGCGGATGCTGCAGCCGCGACCGGATCCTGGATCCGCAGGGGCGGCGCCACCGCTGCCATCACGATCCAGGCCGCGGTGACGGCGGCGAGCGCGGTGCGCCCACGATCGCCTCGACGTCGCAGTGCGGCGTCGACGCGAAGCGCAGCCCAGCCCGCGGCGAACCCCACGGCGACGATCAGGGCGACGGCCGCGGTGAACACGGCACTGGCCGGCGCCGGCCCGATCGCCGAGGCGACGACGCCGTATGCGTCGCCCAGCTGCAGCCAGTCGAGCGGAACGAAATGGATGCCGAGCGCCGCCTCGTAGCCGCGATCGATGCTCGCGAGGAGGACGGCGACGGCCACGAACACCCCGAACGCCGCCGCGACGGCGCGACGCAGCATCCGGCGCGGAATCAGCGCCAGCACGAGCAGCACCACGATCGATTCGACCGGGATGCGGACGAGGTCGACGACCGACCCGGTCGCGAGGGCACCCGGGATGAGGGGAAGCACGACCAGGGCGGCGATCGCGCCGCCGAGCGCGAGCCGTCTGCGCCACAGCGGGGCGACCTGCGGGCCGGACATCGTGCTCACGGGCGTTCGACGGCGACGCGTCCGGCTCCCGTCGGCGCTGGATCTGGATCCGGGTCGAGCATGCCGAAGCGGTCGGACAGCGCGTAGCGCAACAGGACGACGTCGCCGATCTGACGCGTGTCGGCCAGGTGCGCGCGACGTGAGGCCGTCCAGGGATAGGCGGCGGGTCCGACCACCCGCGGAGCTCCGGTCTCGCCGACGAAGAACGGTGCGACCACGAGGTGCAGCTCATCGACGAGGTCGGCACCGAGGAACTGGGTCAGCACCGTGCCGCCGCCCTCGACCATGAGGCTGCGCACCCCGTGATGCGCGCCGAGGTCGTCGAGCAGAGCGTCCATCGTGACGCACTCGTCGCCGATCCCCACCACGACCGCACGATGGCCGAGCCGAGCGGAGAGCTCCGCCGCGCGCTCGCGCGGGCAGTAGACGATGCGGGGCCCCTCGCCCGTCGTGAAGAACGCGGCGTCGGCCGACAGGTCCCCGCTCGCGGTGACCGTCACCTTCGCCGGGGACTCCTGACGCCCCGCAGCCCGCCGCCGCGCGCGGCGCGCGGCATCCCGCACCAGCAGGCGGGGGTTGTCACGTCGCACGGTCGATGCGCCGACCATGATCGCGTCGTGAAGAGCGCGCACGTCGTCGACGCGGTCGAGATCGGCGGCGTTCGACATCGCGAGCCGGTGCGGCTCGGCACTGTCGAGGTATCCGTCGATCGACATCGCGCAGCTGAGGGTGACGTACGGGCGCTCGCTCATGCGGATCTCCTCTTCCCGATGATGCTCCTCGCTGGCACCGATCGGAAGCGGTCGGCGACCAGCGCGAGCGCGCCGGGCAGGACGGCGACCACGGTGAGCACGCCGAACGCGGTCGACACGGCGACGCCGGCACCCGCGCCGAGTCCCGCGAGCGCGAACGCCGAGGCGGCGACCGCCTCGCGCGGCCCCCAGCCGCCGACGTTGACCGGGATCGCGGCCGCGCCGAGCACGATCAGGGCCACGACGGCGAGCTCGTCCGCGCCGGCGTGCGCCCCCGCCGCGATCCCCGCGACGACGAAGGTGGTGGCGTGCGCGGCGACCACGACGATCGATGCGGCCGCGATCGCGCACAGCGCGGCCGGACGTGTCAGCACGGGGCGCAGCATCCGGTACTCCCGCGACAGTGCGGCGCGACCGCGCCGGGTCGCGGCGACCACTCCGACGAAGGCGATCGCGACCACGACGATCGCACCGCTGATCCACGCGAGCGGTGCCAGCGGCGACGCCAGCCCCAGCGGCAGCAGGATCGCGAGCGTGAGCACGACCTGGACGACCTGCCCGGCCACGCGTTCCGCCGCGACGGCACGGGCGGCGAGGTCGACGCGCTCGTGGTGCTGTCCGTGGACGTAGGCCCGGTGGACGTCACCCACGACTCCCCCGGGCAGGACGGTGTTCAGGAACTGGGACCGGTAATACGAGGTGAAGGCCTCACTCCACGGGAGCGGCAGCCCGAAGCCCGCCGAGACGATGCGCCAGCGCCACGCGGCGGCCGCCGTGGCGACGGCGGCGAGCGCCACCGCAACGAGGATCGTGGCCGGCGAGATCGACGCCAGCCCGTGCACGAACGGTCCTACGCCGACGACGGCGATCGTGCCGGCGACGACCGCCAGCGCCGCCGCGATCCGGAGCCACGACCGCACACGCGGGGGGATCCTGCTCAGCCCGGCCATGCCAGCAGATCCTGGTGGGAGACGGTCACCCGCAGCTGCCCGACCGCGGCCTGTGCCAGCCGACGCTCGCGATACGCGCCGGCGTCGGACGCGAGTTCGGGACGCTGCTCGACCGCGGCGCCGATCCAGCCGTCCAGCCATTCGCCGATGAGCGCCGTGTCGCGATGGGCGAGGCGCCAGGGAGTCACCGCTGTGCGGACGTTCCAGCCGGCGTCGGCGAAGCGACCCGCGACCACGGCCACCGCGTCGGGTCCCAGCATCCGTCGCCCCGACGCGTCCCGACGCTGGTGGTCGTTGAAGGCGGACTCGATGGCGCGCTCGACCTCGTCCGGCCGCTCGGCGGGACGGAGCCGCGCGGAGCCGCTCACGGAGAGGCTGAACAGCGCCGGAGCACGCGCGGCGACGCAGGCGGAGACGACATGGGCGGCCTCGGCCTCGGTGAGCACATCGAGGAGAGCGGATGCCGTCACCGCCGCCGCACCGTGGAAGGCGTCGACCGGCAGCGAGGCCAGATGCTCGACGACCACGTCCGCGGCGATGGGGCGGCCCACCTCGTCGACGACGGTGCGCAGGTCAAGATGCTCCACGATGTCGGCGTCGCCGTCGCGGAGCACCCACCGCTGAGGCCCCGGCAGTCGCGGAGCGAGCCACCGCGTCATCGAACCGGTGCCTGCGCCCAGGTCGTGCAGCACGACCGGCGCCGGCTCCGGGCCGGGCACGATCAGCCGCGCCAGATCGTGGGCGAGGTCGGCCGAGCGCGCATCGTCGTCGGCGGGCGCCCGCAGTGCGAGCCACCCGGCCGTCGCCGTCGAGATCGTGGTCATGCCGCCTCCAGTGCCTGGGCCACGCGGCTCACGGTGTCGCGCCAGGTCGGCAGGGTCGCCCGCGCAGCGAGCGACTCGCGGCGCAGGCGTGCCCGCAGGGACGGGTCCGAGAGCCACGCGTCCAGCGCCTCGGCGAGGGCGGCCGGGTCGCCGGCACGGACGAGCAGTCCTCCCCCGCCGGCGAGCGCATCGGGGATGCCGCCGGTGTCGGCGGCGAGCACGGGGATCCCCCGTGCTCGCGCATCGGCGATCGCCATGCCGGAGCTTTCGACGCGGGACGGGGCGATCAGCAGTGCGCAGCGCCGGTACTCGTCGGCGAGGGCGGGCCCGTCGAGCAGGCCGGCGAGCCGAACTCTGCCACTGAGAGCGGCCGCCTGTCGCGCGATCCTCGCCGCGAACTCAGGGAAGACCTCTGTCGAGCCGACGATCGTGCAGTTCCAGTCGTCGGCGGCCACTCGGGCGAGCGCGGCGAGCAAGATGTCCTGCCCCTTGTGCGGGGCGAGCACGCCGATGCACAGCAGCCCACCGTCGGCGGCCGACGTCGAGGGCTCTGCCGGGCGGGCTCCCGGAACGGCGACCACCGTGCGATCCGGGTTCGCCAGCCCACGTCGCGCGAGTTCGTCCGCCGTCCAGTCACTCGTGACGATCACGTCGTGCGCAGACGCGAAGGCCCGCCGTTCGGCGTCGATCGCGGCATCCGTGGCGTCCGCGAAGGCCGCCGTCACCATGTGGGCGAGCACCGTCAGTCGCAGCCGCCCCGCCGCCTCCTCCACGGCGGCCGGCGCCCATCCCGCCACGAGTCCGTCGACCAGCACCCGCGATCCGTCGGGCGCGTCACGGAGGACGGATGCTGCGCCCCCGGCGTCCGCCGCCTCGCGCACGTCGACGTCCCAGCCGCGGTGGCGGAGACCGTCTCGGATGTGCCGGTCGTAGACGTTGCCGCCGCTCACGCGCTGGGGGTCGTCGACCCCGGCGGGGACGACGAAACGGAGGGACGGGGCATCTGTCACAGTGAAACCTGGTAGGAGGCCCACGCGACATGCGATTCGTGCAGCGTCACGACGATGCCGCTCAGGTTGGCCTCGCCGACGCCACCGTCCTTCACTCGCGCGGCCAGGCGATCGCCGATGATCTGGCACAGCCGCTCGGTCGTGGTGTTCATCCCCTGCAGGTCGGGGTCGTCGTCGAGGTTGCGGTAGGTCAGCGCGCCGACGATGTCGCGGAGCACCTCGCTCGCGCGGCCGATGTCCACGACGACGCCGTGCGCGTCGAGCTCGTCGGCGCGGAACGTCGCGTCGACGAGGAAGGTTGCGCCGTGCAGCTGCTGCGCGGGGCCGAAGACGTCGCCGCGCAGGCTGTGCGCGATCATGATGTGGTCGCGGACGGTGACGCTGAAGCTCATTCGGCAGTCCAATCGATCGTGTGGCACAGTTCGCCGGCGGTGCCGTCGGCGAGCGCGGCAGTGACCTCGGGCAGCTGCCGCCACGTCGAGGCGCCCGCCAGAAGCTCGTCGAACACAGGATCCTCCAGAAGTCGCAGCGCCAGCGCAAGGCGGTTGCGCGTCGTGCGGGAACCTCTCCGGCGTGCGGCGACCTCACCGACCTGACTCGGCCGGAGGGCGATGCGGCGGGAGTGGAAGTCGGCGCCGAGCTCCAGCGAGACCGGGCGGCTGCCGTACCAGCTGGCGACGATCACCTCGCCGTCGGTGGGCGCGAGGCCGAGCGCCAGCTGCAGTCCGGCGCCGGCGCCGCTCGCCTCGATCACCACGTCGGCGGGTGCGATCTCCTCCGTCGCGAGCGCGAAGCCGACGCCCAGCGCCGCGGCAGTCGCCGCGCGCGCCGGGTCGACGTCGACGAGGGTGACCTCCGAACCCGGGATGCTGCCCGCCACGCGCGCGATCGCGCACCCGATCATGCCCGCGCCGACGACGACCACCCGGTCACCGACGAGGGGGGCGGCATCCCACAGCACGTTGACCGCGGTCTCCACCGCGCCCGCGAGCACCGCCCTGCGCGGCGGGACGGCGTCCGGGACCGGATGGAGCGCCTCCACGGGGACCACGAAGTGCGACTGGTGCGGGAACAGCGAGAACACGGTGCGGCCTCGAAGTGAGGCGGGCCCGTGTTCGACGGTTCCGACGTTGAGGTACCCGTACTTCACCGGAAAGGGGAAGTCCCCCGCCTGGAAGGGGGCGCGCATGCGCTCGTACTCCGACGCGGGCACCTCGCCCCGGGCGACGAGGGCCTCCGTGCCGCGGCTGACGCCGGTGAAGAGGGTGCGCACCGACGCCTCGCCGTCGACCACGCCGGGCAGCGGCTCGCGTCGGAACTCCCCCCGCCCGGCGCCGACCGTCCACCAGGCGGTCGCGGCATCCGGAAACTCGCGGTGAACCTCAGCAGGTCCCTGTGTCGTGTTCCCCGTGACCGCCATGAGGAGTACACGGAGCGCACATGGGAAAAGTTCAGTGGGTGCCCTGGTGGTGGGTCGCGGCCGGAATCGCCGGCTTGGCGGCGATCGGGACGACGACACGGATGCCGGCGGCGGCGTGGGCCTCGGGCGTCGGCTACCTCATCGTGTCGACGGCGCTCCTGACGAGGGGGATCCGTCGGGGCGGGGTCGAGCGCTTCGGCCCGGCGAACGCGGTCACCGCGACGCGGTCGATGCTCGTGGGACTCGTGACCGCGCTGGTGGTGGCCTCGTTCGCGGGCGCGGTGCCCACGGCTCTGCTCGTCGCGCTCGTCGCCGTGGCGCTGGCCCTCGACGGCGTCGACGGCTACGTGGCGCGCCGCACCCGCAGCGAGAGCGAACTGGGTGCGCGCTTCGACATGGAGGTCGACGCGTTCCTGCTGCTGGTGCTGTGCGTGTACGACGTGCGATATGTGGGCTGGTGGGTGCTCACGATCGGCCTCCTCAGGTACGCGTTCGTGGTCGCGGGGTTCGTGCTGCCGTGGATGAACCACACGCTCCCGCCGCGGTACTGGCGCAAGGTCGTCACGGCCGCCTGCGGAGTCGCGCTCACCCTCGTCGCGTCGCAGCTGCTGCCCGCCGCGCTGAATGTCCTCGTCGCGGTCGCGGCACTGCTGCTGATCCTCGAGTCCTTCGGACGCGATGTGCTCTGGCTCGTGCGTGTGAACCTCGCCGGCGCCCCGCTCGTTTCCCTCGAGAAGGCATCGACCTCATCTCCGGAAGAGAGCAGGTAGGACCATGACCGAATCCAGCGGGCGGATGCTCTGGACCATGCGCATCCTCAGCGCGATCGCCCTCCTCGCCACCGGCGGCATCCATCTTTATCTCGCCCTGAACGGCGTCGGCGGCCTGCTGGGGGTGATGTTCATCCTCAACGCCGTGGCCGGGCTCGTCCTGGCAGCAGGGATGCTGCTCCTGCGCGGTCGGCTCCTGCAGCTCGTCACCGTGCTGAGCCTGCTGTTCCTCATCGCCACGCTCGGAGCGCTCTTCCTCGCTCTCACCGTGGGGTTGTTCGGCATCCACGAGACCTGGGACTTCACCCTCGTGCCCCAGACCGTGATCGTCGAGTCGATCGGCATCGTGCTCCTCGGGATCACGACCGCGATGGTGCTGCGCCCGCAGACCATGCCCGGCATGCGCCGCAGCCCCCAGGGCGCGTAGCGACGCACGACCCGCCGCCCTGCCGGCGGGAACGGCGGACCGCCCCGCCACAGCGTGGCGAGGCGGTCCGGATGGGCTTCACGCGCCGACAGACTCCTTCTCGGCGGCGAGCTTCTCCTCGTCGAGACGGTCGAGCTCGTGCAGCGACGTCCCCTTCGTCTCGCGCATCGAGATGACCGCGATGAGCGTGATCGCGGCGGCGATCGCGAGATAGACGGCGACCGGGATGTACGAGCCGGTGCTGGCCAGGAGCGCGGTCGCGATGATCGGCGCCAGCGAGCCGGCGACGATCGACGTCACCTGGTAACCCAGTGAGACGCCGGAGTACCGCATGCGCGTCGGGAACATCTCCGACATGATCGCGGGCTGCGGCGCGTACATGAAGGCGTGGATGAACAGGCCGAGGCAGATCGCGGCGACGATGATCACCGGGTTGCGTGTGTCGAACATCGGGAAGGCCACGAAACCCCACGCCGCCGCGCCGAGCGTGCCGATGAGGTACACGGGCTTGCGGCCGATCCTGTCGGTCAGCCCGCCGATGAGCGGGATGACGATCATGTGCACGATGTGCGCGATGACCAGGAGACCGAGGATCTCGGCCGTGTCGACCTCGAGCGCCACCGCCAGGTACGTGATCGAGAAGGTCACGACGAGGTAGTACATGATGTTCTCCGCGAAGCGGAGGCCCATCGCCGTGAGCACGCCCCGCGGGTAGCGCTTGATCACCTCGAGCACACCGAAGCGCAGCGCCTTGGACTGCTCGACCTCCTTCTGGACCTCGAGGAAGATCGGGGCGTCGGTCACCCGCGTGCGGACGTAGTAGCCGATCGCGACGATCACGACCGACAGCCAGAAGCCGATGCGCCAGCCCCACGCGAGGAACTGCTCCTCGGTCAGCGTGCGGCTGAGCACGAGCAGGACGACGGTCGCGACCAGGTTTCCGATCGGCACGGCGGCCTGCGGCCACGATGCCCAGAAACCGCGGGTCTTGTTCGGCGAGTGCTCCGCGACGAGCAGCACGGCCCCGCCCCACTCGCCGCCGACGGCGAAGCCCTGCGCGAAGCGCAGTGCCACCAGGAGCGCGGGCGCCCAGTAGCCGATCATGTCGAACGTGGGGAGGCATCCCATCAGGAAGGTCGCCACGCCGACGAGGATGATGGCGAACTGCAGCAGCTTCTTGCGCCCGTACTTGTCGCCGAAGTGCCCGAACACGATGCCGCCGAGCGGGCGGGCGATGAAGCCGACCGCGTAGGTGACGAACGCCGCGATGATGGGGGCGTACGGGTCGTCTGACGGCGGGAACATGATCTTGTTGAAGACGAGCGTCGCGGCCGTGGCGTAGAGGAAGAACTCGTACCACTCGACGACGGTGCCCGCCATCGAAGCCGTGACGACCCGCCGCAGACTCGACTGCTTCATCGAGGCCGGGGGTGTCTGGGGTGATGCCATGCGCTGGTACCTCCTTGTAGAGCGCGAAAGCGGCTCGTGGGGAACCGCCCTGCGGGACGTTACCTGACGCACGATTCAGGTTTCAAGGGGGTTGACTCAGGCCGAGCAGTGAAGTTCGCCGGATCTTCTCGCTTTCGGCAGACTGACGCGTTGCGGGGTGCCTGTGCTCACTCCCACGCGGCGACGAGCATCCAGTGGCCGTCGACCTCTTCGACGTCCATCACGCGCGTGCGGTGGTCGACGTCGCTGCGCGCCGTGAACCTCCAGCTCTGGAAGAGCCGGCCGCCGTCGCTGCGGGTCGGAGTGTCGATGATGCGCCACCGCTCATGGTCGACGACGAGTCGCACCGGCCGCCCATGCTCGCACCACACCTGAACATCCTCACGTGCCACCATCCGCATGATGCCCCTCCTTCGTCGAATCTATGTTCGATTCTAGGACGCGAGAAGCACCGGCGCAACAGTGGATGCGTTCGGGCTACGCGCTGCGGCTGTCGGCCTCAGCCGCAGCCTCCACCGCGGCGAGATGGATCGCGGCGACGCCGTCGCGCAGCGCCCCGACGGGCACCTCCACGGTCTCGTACTGGGACGTGAACCCGTTCTCGTCGACCACCGACACGGTCACCAGAACGTGGCCCCGGCGCGGCAGACGCGATGCGGTGCGGGCGAGTCTCTTCGTCTTCATGTCCCCTCCGCCCACCACCGTAACGACGACCTCCGACACCCGCGCGCCGCACGCGCGGACTCACTTCAGGTAGGCATCGACGAAGAGCGCACCGCGGATGCCGCGCAGCGCATCGAGGAGGACCGGCCCGCTTCGCGTGGTCCACGCCGACATCACGATGTCGTGCGGACCGAGCGGCTCGAGCTTGCCGGTGCGCACACGGACCATCTCCCACCCCGCAGCGCGCACAGCGCGGTCCTTGCGCCGGTCGGCCTCCTCGCGCTTGCCGACGTGCTCCAGCCCGTGCTTGCCGACGGTGTCGTACTCGAGCGCGATCCGGAGCTCCGGCAAGAGGATGTCGGGCCACACCTCGAGGTGATCGAAGAACGGCCGCGGCGTCCGGATCGCGGTGAAGCCGGGCGTGACGGCCAGCGTCGCGAAGACATCCGCACGCATCCGCGCTTCGACCGCCGACGCCGGCTTCGGCGCGCACACGCTCATGAACGGCTCCCCCACGGGAAGATCCGGCGTCTTGGCGCACAGCGTGCGCGGAGGCTTGCGGCGTGGTGCGCGTTCCGCTCCGGCGGCCCGGGCGACGATGCGAGGCGGGCTGGCCAGCGCGGAGCAGTCCGGACACCAGGCCGACCGGCGCCGCTCGCGGCCGGGCCGGTCGCGCTGCTCCGACGGAGTCGCGGCGAACGTGTGCCCCGCCTCGCACTGCCACAGCAGCAGCACATCGGCGGCGGGCGGCACTTGAGTGAGGGTGATGCCCGCGTTCAGATCGGGATGGTACTGCCGGATGAGCGCCGGATACGCCGCCCACTGCGTCCGGTAGGTGCCCACCGGGTACGGCACGTCGACGCCTTTCGAGAACTGGCGTCTCGCCCACCACAGTTCCACCCGCTCCGGCATGGGCGCACTCTAAGCGGCACCCCCGACATGCCCGTTGGCCGCGGCGACGCGGCGGCACGCGCGCCCGCTCAGAGGCGCAGCATCCGTCTACGATCCGTCGCGGAGATCCGAGACGAGGGTCGCGCGCAGATCGATCTGGTCGAACACCGCGGTGCAGGCGTCGGCGAGCGGTGCCTGCGCCATGAAGCCGACCCGAACGGGCGCGGCGCCGCCGGCGAGCGAGAACAGCCGGACGAAGTCCCACCGGACGCCGTCCTGAGAGGCGTGGAACGCCCAGGCATCCCCACCCAGCGAGGCGATCCGCAGCCACACCGCCCGGTCCGCGACGACCGCGGAGTTCACGTCGTCCGACAGGCCACGCGTGACCACACTGACGACCATCGCCTCACCCTGCGGCGAGAACTCGAAGCAGAGCTTCGCCCAGTGGTCGCTGTCGCGCCAGATCGTCAGCGCGCCGGCGTCGAATGTCGTGCGTTCACCGACCACCTCGACGCGCGCCTGCAGCGTGAACGGCGACGCCGGGGCGACGAATGAGAGACTGGATGCCTCGTGCTGCGGCGGTGCGCCGGTCGCGTCGTTCGTCCAATCGACGCCGGCGGCGCAGGTCAGCTCGAGGGCACGGGTCTTTTGGTCGTACCGCGCCTCGGATGGGCGGTGCGTCCATTCCAGCTCGGGCAGTCCTCCCACGGGCGGCGTGGACGTCATCGTTCTCCCTCAGGTCTCCGGCCGGGCAGGTGCTCAGCAGCCGACTACGACCGTATCGGTCTCCGTCACGCGGCCGGCGGGCACACGCCCGGCCGCGTGACCGGCGTCCTCCGAATCGGATGATGCGGGCGCGCGTAGACGTGACGGGGCGGGTTTGTGGTCGGCGGAAACCGCCCAATAGGATGCGGACCGTGCCGGACACGCTCCGTGATTCGCTCCTGGGGGGACGCGATCTGCAGGCGGTGCTGCTCGAGAGCAAGACCCAGGTTCCACCCTGGCGGACAAATGCTGTCAGCAGACTTCGTCAGATCGAGCGCGCCCGGGCGAGCGACGCCGGCGTCGTCTCGATCGCCGCCCCTGCCGGATACGGCAAGTCCACGATGCTCGCCGAGTGGGCGGCCGCGGAATCCCGCGCGGTGGCGTGGGTGTCGCTGGAACGGACCGACGACGATCCCGCCGCGCTGCTGCCCGTCCTCGCGTCCGCGTGCGCGAGCTTCTCCCCCGTGGCCGGGGCGGTCGTCGATGAGATGCGGGGCGTGGGTGCGGGAGCGCTCGGACGATCGGCGCCCCTCCTCGCCGCCGTTCTCGCGACCGCGCCCAGGGACTTCGTCCTCTTCATCGACGATCTGCACCTGGTGGGATCACCGGCCTGCCAGGACGCGCTGGAGGTCCTGCTCGCGCGGGTGCCGTCCGGATCGCAGGTCGTCCTCACGGGCCGCCAGGAGCCGCCCGTCCTTGCTCGGCTCCGCGCGCAGGGCGTCGTCTGGGAGATGTCCTCCGACGACCTCAGCCTGGACGCCGCCGACGCCCGGACGGTGTTCGACGAGGCCGGGGCCCCTCACGTCACCGAGACGGACCTCGCCGGCATCGTCGCGAAGTGCGAAGGATGGCCGACGGGACTGTATCTCTGCGCGTTGGTCGCACGAGCGGGCGGTGACGCCACGACCGTCACCGGCGACGAGCGATACGTCGCCGACTACCTCTACCGGGAGTGCATCGAGCGCCTGCCCGAGGCGACCCAGATCTTCCTCCGCCGCAGCGCCGTCCTCGACCAGATGTCCCCGGAGGCGTGCAACGCGGTGCTGCAGATCGGGGACGCGCGACGCCGACTCGGTGACATCGAGGCGGCGAACCTGTTCCTCGTCCCGATGGACCGGACCCGGAGCTGGTTCCGCTTCCACGCGCTGTTCCGCGAGTACCTCTTGGTGGAGCTCGAGCGGTCCGAAGGCTCCGAAGCGGCAGCAGCATTGCACCTGCGCGCAGCCCAGTGGCACGAGGAGCACGGCGCCCACGCGACGGCCGTCGAGCATCTGCTCACGGCTGACGAGTCGGCGCGCGCGGCCACGCTCGTCGCGGAGATCGCGCTCGAGATGTACGAGCAGGGCCAGATCACCACGGTGCGGCGCTGGTTCCAGGAGCTCGGCCCGACCGTGCTCCTCAAGCATCCCACGCTCATCGTGCTCAGGACCTGGGCGGCTGCTCTCCTCGGCGAGGTGGCAGAGGGCGAGAAGTGGTCCGCGCTGCTCGACGAGATCGATGCGAGCGGGTTCCCCGATGCCGACCGCGTGCAGTTCGAGTCCGCGCGGTCCATGGTGCGCGCGGCGATGTGCCGGCATGGGCATGAGCAGGTCGCCGTCGACGCCGCGTACGCGGTCGCGCACGAGCCGCTGACCAGCCCTTGGCGGGCCCAGGCACTGCATCTCTGGGGATCGGCGGCGACCCTCCGCGGGGACACCGACACCGCAGGCGGAGCATTCGCCGAGGCGGTCGAGGTGGGGATCGTCTCGAACGCGCCGGACACCGTCATCCTGAGCGAGCCCGAGCTGGCACTGATCGCGATCGACCGCGGCCGCTGGGCGGCGGCTGCTGCGCACGCGCAGCGCGGTGTCGATGCGATCGACACGAACCACCTCGAGGGATACCCCACCACGGCCCTCGCGTTGGCCGTCGCCGCTCGGGTCGCCGTGCACCTGGGTGAGCGAGAGCGTGGCGAGCGGCTCCTCGCTCGTGGAATGCGGGCCAGAGTAGGGTGCACCCATCTGCTTCCCTGGCTTTCGCTGCGCGTGCGACTGCAGCTCGCGAAGGCTCATGTCGCCCTCGGCGACCGTTCCGCAGCGTTCCACCTCCTGGCAGAGTGCGACCACCTCTTGCGGAAGACCCCTGACGTCGGCGTCATCGCGGCGCAGATCGAGGAGTTCCGGGCAGGGTTGTCGGCCGAACCCCACACCGAGGGAACGGTCCCGCTGACACCGGCCGAACTCCGCCTCCTGCCGTACCTGCAGACGCACCTCACGATCGCCGAGATCGGGCAGCGACTGTACGTCTCGCGCAACACCGTCAGCTCCCAGCTCAGCTCGGTCTACCGCAAGCTCGCCGTGACGACCCGCGGCGCCGCGGTCGAACGCGCGGTGGCGATCGGCCTGCTCGGCGGGTAGGCGACCGGCCGCCTCACCCCTCGTCGCCGAGGAAGTCGTCGCTGTATCCCAAGGCGAAGGCGATGCGCGGAGCCGCGGCAACCGCGCGCGGCAGTCCGACGATGCTGACCAGGCCGTCCATCACGGCGATGATCTCGTCGTCGGCGACGCCCGCGGAAAGGGCATCGTCGATCGCCGTCTGCAGCGACACGTGGGGGGCCGACATCGCGATCAGCGCACCGATCCTGATGAGCTCTCGCGTGCGGTCGTCCACGCATCTCGCCCAGAGCTCGCCGGAATCGTCCGCGAGCGCGCGATCGCCGATGCAGAACCGCCGGAGAAGCTCAGGTCCATCCAACGCCGGTCTCCCACCTTCGCGAACGAGCTGCAGAATGTTCCCCCAAGTCCACACTGCCGCGGTCGTCGACGCACCACATAGATAGCGTGATCCGGCACGACCTCAGGGCCGCGCTGTCGCCTCTTCCGCAGCATCCGCTTCACCGGAATCAGATGGCGAGACGACGTCCGAGGAGGGCGCCCGGGCGGGTTTGAGCTCGCTCACCACCATCCCGATCACGATGAGGGCGGCGCCCACCAGCGCGATCGGGGCCATGCGCTCGCCGGCCAGCCTGCCCACGACGCCCGCCCACACCGGCTCCCCCGCGTAGATGATCGTGGCGCGCGTGGGCGACACCGACTTCTGCGCCCAGTTCATCGTCAGCTGGATCACACAGCTCGCGACACCGAGACCGACCGCGGGGATCAGCCATCCCCACGAGAACGCCGGCACGGCCTCTCCCACGACCGGCATCGTCAGCAGGGCGAGCAGCCCCGCGACCGCCAGCTGCACGATCGTGACCCGACCGAGGTCGACCCGTCGTGCGAAGAGGCTGATCAGCACGACCTCGCCCGCGATCGCCAGCGTGCTGATGATCGTGAGGAGCTCGCCCGCGCCGAGACCGGTCCCGTGTGCGCCCGGCCCGGCCACCAGGAGGAGTCCGATGAAAGCCAGTCCGACCCCGATCAGGGTCATCTTCCCCGGGGCCTTGCGCCACACCAGCCACTGAAGAAGGGGAACCAGCGGCACGTAGAAAGCCGTGATGACGGCGGACGTGCTGCTGTTGATCGTCTGCAGGCCGGCCGACTGAAGCCCGTACCCGAGAGAGATCGTCGTGCCGATCGCGACGCCCGCCCAGACCTCGATCGCCCGGATCCCGCGCAGCGCGGACCGGAAGACGACCGCCGCGGCGACGGCCGCGACGAGGAAGCGGAGCCCCACGAAGAACCAGGGACCGCTGTGCTGCATGGCGATGTGGACGATGAGGAAGGTGGACCCCCACAGCGCCGTGATGCCGACGAGTGCCCACTCCTGTCTGCTGAGCGAGACCGACCACCGCCTGTGCAACATTCTGCACATGTTAGTGTGCAGAATTGTGCACACGCAAATCGAGCGAGAGTCGGCCGTCCTCCGCCACGTGGGTGAGAACGTCCGCGCCGCCCGCACCCGGGTGGCGATGAGCCAGGCGGCCCTCGCCGAAGCCTCGGGGCTCAGCCGACGCACTGTCATCAACCTGGAGGCAGGCGAAGCCAACGTCAGTCTGTCGGCCGTCGATCGCCTCGCAGAAGCTCTCGGCACCACCTTCAGCCGACTGGTGGCCGAACCCTCCTCACCATCCACCCGCATCGACGAGGTCATGTGGCGCGGAGCCGGCCCCGGCAGCATCGCGGTCCTGTGCGGTGCGGCGCCGGCGACCATGGAGGCGCAGCTGTGGACCTGGGCACTGGAACCCGGGGATCGGTACGACGCGGAGCCCGACCCCGCCGGCTGGCACGAGATGGTGCTGGTCACCGGCGGCCGTCTTATCATCCAGCGCGCCGATGGTGACATCGCCCTGGATGCGGGCGGCCACGCCACCTACCCGACGGATGCCTCGTACAGCTACGTCAACGACGGGGACGGGGTCGCGGAGTTCGTGAGACTCGTCATCTCCTGACTCTGTTCCCGCGGCCGGAGGCCCGCCGTCCCGCGCCCACGAAAAAATCCCCGGCTGAGCCGAGGATTTGATCTGTAGCAGGAGCGGGGCTTGAACCCGCGACCTCACGATTATGAGTCGTGCGCTCTCACCAACTGAGCTACCCTGCCATACGCATCCAACGGTCACGAAATGGATGCCGCGAGCCCCGAGTCAGGATTGAACTGACGACCCCTTCCTTACCATGGAAGTGCTCTGCCACTGAGCTATCGGGGCGTGCTGCCTGCAAGCAGGCAACTAGAAGAGGATACCAGAGGCGCGGCATCCTTCCGAACCACGTCAACCCACCGTGTGGGTCCCGTCGGTGTGCTCCTGGAGCCACGGCCACGGGTCGATGGCGGTGGTGCCGTTCTGGAGGATCTCGAAGTGCGTGTGGGCGCCGTAGGAGCGTCCGGTGTTCCCGGTGTGGCCGATGACCGTGCCGACGGTGACACGCTGGCCGGCGGTGACCTGCAGCGAGCCGTACTGCATGTGCGCGTAGTGGCTCGAGACCAGCTGGCCGTCGACGATGTGGTCGATGATGACGTGCACGCCGTAGGCGCCGCCCGCCTCCGAGGCGACGCGGACGGTGCCGTCGGCGATCGCCTGCACCGGTGCACCGTTGCCGGGAGTGAAGTCGATGCCCTCATGCATGCGGCCGGAGCGCATGCCGAACCCGTACGACATCGTCACACCGACCGCGAAGGGCCACTGGATGTTCGAGTTCGGGTTGTTGTGGAAGAGGTTCGAGAAGTTCTTGATCCCCGCTTCCGAGGCGAGCTGCGCCGTGGTGGTCGTCGCGTAGTTCTCGGTGCGCTGGAGCGTGTCGCTCTGCGCGTCGCCAGGAGCGACGTAGGCCTGGATCTGGGCCTCATCCATGAGCGGCGCGGACTCGTCGCCGGCGGCGAGCACCGAGAGGGAGGTCTCCGTGCCGTTGACCGCGGCGACCGCTTCGGCCGGGGTCGTCATGCCGACGGCCATCAGCCCGACGATGCCGAAGACGCCGACCGAGAACGACGCGGTGGCGACCCGCTTGAAGGCCGAGCCACGACGGCTCTGCGCGCGGCGGGGCGCCGCGTGCGGCGTCGCCTCTGCCTCAGCCTCTGCCTCGGGCGCGGCCTGCTGCACGGGCGTCTCGCCGGTGAAGGCGAACAGACGGGATGCGGCTTCGAACTCGTCGACTCCGGGAGCTGCGGGCGCGGGGATCGGGCCGGTCAGCGGCTCGATGCGCTCGGTGCGGGGGCGCTCACTGCGTCCGCGCGGCGCCTGCGGCTCGGTGGACCGCGAGGCACCTGAAGAGGCGACGGGCTCCGGCTGGGCCGTGGTCGTCGTCTGCGTCGGCGCGGCGGACCGGGGCGCGGCCGTCGTCCAGGGCTCGGCCTGCTTCGGGGCGGGTGCCGGCGACTCGGCGGGCGCTGCGGGCGGCTGCGGTGCGGCCGCCTGGACCTCGGGCGCCGTCGTGGCCACCGTCTCAGCGGCTTCGGCGGCGAGGAGCCTCGCGAAGGAGTCGGCCATCCACGTGGACGCCCCCTCGGTCGGCGTCGCACTCTGGGCCGGCGCAGGAACAGCGGTGGAGGAGGCCGGCGACTCGGCGATCGCGACGGGCTCGAGAAGCTCAAACGGCTCGGCGGGAGCGAGAACGGTGTCGAGCAGCGGTGCCGGCTCTTCGCGGGTCGGCAGTCCGGCGTCGAACGCCGCGGCCGGACGCTCGGGCTCGGCGGGAGCGACAGGGGCGATCGGCGGCACGACGGTCGCGGGCTGCTGGGCGGTCTGAGAGCGACGCGAGCGTCGGCTCACCTGCTCGGCGACGGGCGCGGCGGCAGCAGCGACCGATGAACGGGCACGGGCGCGCGGCGCGACGGGCTCGATGACGGGGCCGGACGCCGCCGGAAGCTCGACCGACGACGGCGCCGGAGCCACCGGCTCGACCGGCGTCGCCACCGGAGCTGGAGCCACCGGGGCGGAGGCGACCGGCGTCGCCGGAGCCGCGACCTCAGGGGTCGACGCGACGTAGGACGTCTCCTCGGGCTTCACCGCGGGGGTGGCGGCAGCATCCGTCCGCTTCGACTCGACCGGACGACCCCACACGACCGCGGGACGCTCGGGAGCGGTGCTCGCCGCCTGCCGCCGTACGATCGCACGGCCTGCCCCTGCTGCCTCCGGCGTCGCCTGAGCAGGCGCTGCGGAGGGTCGGCTGGAACGGCGCGTGGGCGCAGATCCGGCCTGGGGGGCGTCGAAAGGCAAAGCGGAAGTAGGCTCTCGGGTCGTGCCGCGAGGGGGGTGTTCGCGACAAGGCGGTCTTCGGGCAAAAGGACCCCTCCGCCGTTCGGGTGGCGAAGGTAACGATCGGGTAAACCCTACCCCGGGCGTCCTGGGAATGCCATGTGCGGCTCGGATTTCATGACGCGCGTTTGGTGAGGATTCGATGAGAACCGCGTCTTCACGCGAGTCCCGCGGCCTCCGCCAGACGGTCGAAGATCGCCGGTGTCGCGGCGACGATGAGGGGGGCGCGCGGACCGCCGTCGGGCTCCGCCCGGCCGAATCGGCCACCCGCCTCCGTGACGAGCAACGATCCCGCCGCAAGGTCCCACGGGGCGAGCCCCCGCTCGAAGTAGCCGTCCAGGCGCCCGGCGGCCACGAAGGCCAGATCGCTCGCGGCCGACCCTCCGCGACGCAGGTCGCGCGCGGGCACGGCAGGCATGACGCGGCTGATGAGCTCGATGTCTCCGGGCCGGGTCGCGGGGTCGTAGCCGAACCCGGTCGCGAGGAGCGCGCCCGCTCCCCCGACCTCCGGGTTGACGGCCAGCCGGTTCACACCCAGCCACGCTCCCTCGCCGCGGGAGGCGTGGAACATCTCGCCGAGCACCGGGGTGTACACGACGCCGGCCAGCGCCTCCCACTCGCCGGGCGTGGGCTCGCCCTGGACGGCGGCGATGCTCACGGCGTACGACGGGATGCCGTAGGCGTAGTTCACGGTGCCGTCGATCGGGTCGACGACCCACGTCACGCCGCTCGCGCCGCGGTCACCGCCGGTCTCCTCCCCGAGGAAGCCGTCGTCGGGGCGCGCAGCCGACAGCCGGGCGCGGATCAGCGCCTCCACTTCGCGGTCGGCCTCCGTCACGATGTCGGCGAGGGCCGTCTTGGTCGCCGCGATCGCGACGCCCGCCTCGCGGCGGGTCCGCGCGAGGTCCCCGGCTTCGCGGGCGATGTCGATGGCAAGGGATTCGAGGTCGTGCTCGAGGCTCATGCCTCCACGGTAACGAAGCGGCGCGCTGCCCGAGCACCCGCGTGGGTAGCGTGGAGCCCATGGTCGCTGCCGCCCGTTCCTCCCGCTACGACGTCGCCATCGTCGGCGGCGGTCACAACGCCCTCGTCGCCGCCGCCTATCTGGCCCGGGCCGAACGCTCGGTCGTCGTCCTCGAGCGGCTCGACCACGTCGGCGGGGCCGCGGTGTCGGAACGGCCGTGGGCGGGCGTCGACGCACGGCTCTCGCGCTACTCCTATCTCGTCAGCCTGCTGCCGCAGGGCATCATCGACGACCTGGGCCTCGACATCCGCCTGCTGCGCCGCCGCTACTCCTCGTACACGCCGGATCCGGCGGCTCCGTCGCGGGGCATCCTGATCGACACCGCGGATGCCGCAGCCACCGCCGACTCGTTCGCGCGGGTCACCGGGAGCACCGGCGAAGCGACCCGGTTCGGCGACTTCTCCGACCGGATCGAGCCCGTCGCTCGGCTCCTCTTCCCCTCGATGGCGCAGCCGCTCCGTCGCGGAGGAGAGGTGCGGGCGGAGCTCCGGGACGACCGGCTCTGGTCCGACCTCTTCGAGCGCCCCCTGGGCGACGTGATCCGGTCGTCGTTCGACACCGACATCGCCCGCGGCATCGCACTCACCGACGGTCTCATCGGCACGTTCGCCTCCGCCGATGACGAGAGCCTGCGCCAGAACCGCTGCTTCCTGTACCACGTGATCGGCGGCGGCACCGGGCACTGGGACGTCCCCGTCGGCGGCATGGGCCGTGTGACGGCCGAATTGGCGCGCGCGGCGACCGAGGCCGGGGCCGAGCTGCGTACCGAGACCGAGGTGACCGCCGTGACACCGGACGGCGAGATCACGCTCGCGGGCGGTGGCGTCGTGCACGCGCAGCTGGTGCTGAGCGGCGTCGGACCGGCGGTGCTCTCGCGACTGCTCGCGGCCGGCGGCGCGGACGCGCCTCTCGCCGGTGCGCCCGCGCCCGAGGGCGCGCAGCTGAAGGTCAACATGCTGCTGAAGCGGCTCCCCCGTCTCCGCGACGACAGCGTCGCTCCCGAGGCGGCGTTCGCCGGCACCTTCCACGTCAACGAGACCATGACCCAGCTCGACGACGCGTACCGGGCGGCGGTGGGCGGCAGCATCCCTGATCCCCTGCCGGCCGAGATCTACTGCCACTCCCTCACCGACCCGACCATCCTCGGTCCCGAGCTGCGCGCGTCGGGCGCACACACCCTGACGCTCTTCGGCCTCCAGGTGCCGCACCGCCTCGTGGACGGACGGGACACGGATGCTGCGCGCGCAGCGCTCCTCGACGCAGCCCAGCGCTCGCTCGACACGGTGCTGGCGGAGCCGATCGCCGACTGCCTCTACGAGGCTCCCGACGGCACGCTGTGCGTCGAGGCGCGGACCACCGCCGACCTGGAGCACTCGCTCGGCATGGTGGGCGGCGACATCTTCCACGGGCCGCTCTCGTGGCCGTGGGCCGGAGACGACGAGCCGCTCGACACGCCTGCCGCGCGCTGGGGCGTGGCGACGCAGCATCCGACCGTGCTGATGTGCGGCTCAGGGGCGCGCCGTGGCGGCGCCGTCAGCGGCCTCGGCGGCCACAACGCCGCCATGGCCGCGCTGGAGCTCCTCCTGCGCTGATCCTGCGATGCCGGGGTCGAGTTCAGCCCGTCGCACCTGGCTTCGACAGGTCAACCGCGGCTCCACAGGACGAAATCGGCGCGAAACCTCCGGCAGAACCCCGGTTGACCTGTGGAGCGTGAAGGAGGCGGATGCTGTGACCCGCAGCGGGTCCGTCGCTCAGGGGCGCGGCGGCAGCGGCGGGGGCGGCGGGTAGCCCTCGTACCCCGGCGCCGTCGCGGGCGGCTGCGGCGCGGCGGGCTCGGCGGCTGCGGGAGCCTGCGGGGCGGGCAGCTGTGCGGAGGGAGCCGGCTCGATCCGCGTGAAGACGTGCGCGCCCGGCGACGGGTAGCCCGTGTAGTACGCGTTCCAGTCCGGCGAGCCGTCAGGCAGCATCGGCAAGGGCGTGGCGCCGTCGACGTACGTCGGCCACGGGAGGAGCTCGTGCGAAGCCGGGGCGCCGACGGGCGCGGCGATGGCGGCGGGGCCGGCCGGGGCCGCGAGGACCGGGTACGCGACGTGGGCGCGGGGCTTCTTCGGAGCGAGCAGCACGTTCACGAGCGGCAGGAGCGCCGTGCCGACCGCCGCCAGGATCGCCACGGCGACCACGATCCGCCAGTAGAGATCCGCGAGGATGAGCCACTCGCCGAACGCCAGCGGAATGATCAGCAGGGCCGCGAGGCCGACCACGAGCGCGATCGTGATGATCGCGACGGTGCGGGTGAACGCGGTGTCGTGACGCTGGAGCGCCTTCATGTAGAGGCGCACGTGCAGCAGGACGAGCTGCAGGATCAGCACGATCAGCAGGAACTGGACGAACTTCGAGAACCCGATCCAGAAGTAGCGCTCCGGCATCCAGATCATGATGGCGCCGAGCAGGAGCGCGATGATCCACGAGGCCATGCTCGCGAGTGCGAACCAGGCCGGACGCCGCGGTGCGAGGTGGGCGTCGAGGATGGCCACCCCGGCGAACGCGACGAGCAGCAGGATCGTCAGGAACGCGCGTCCGATGAGGCCGTTCTGCCCTCCGATGAGCACCCAGACGACGCAGACCAGCGCCGCGGCGATGAGGGCGCCGATCGCGACCCAGATCGCGATCCGCAGCAGCGGCGAGGGCGAGGCATCCGTCCGCCCGTCCTGCGCTCTCGGAGCGGGCGTCGCATACGGGTCGGGCGCGGTCATGGCGATCCTCTCGTGACGCGGGCGGAGTGCCTGCACCGCCCATCCTGACATGCCGCCCGGCGGCGCGTGCGGGCGATCGCGGGCGGGGTCGCGAACCCGGATCCGAACGGATGCCTCAGCCCACGGCGCGTCCGAGATCCTCGACGAGCTCGGCGCCCGGGAGCGCGAGCAGTGCGCTGCCGGGAAGGAACAGCTTGCTGCCGCGCACGCCCCCGCCGATCACGACCTCCGGCGCCGCGGCCACGGCGGCGTCGACGAGGATCGGCCAGTCGCCGGGGAGGCCGATCGGGGTGATGCCGCCGTACTCCATGCCGGTGAGCGCGACGGCTTCGTCCATCGGTGCGAATGAGGCGCTGCGCACGTCGAGGCGCCGGCGCACCACGCCGTTGACGTCGGCGCGCGTCGTCGCGAGCACCATGCACGCGGCGAACCGCACGTCGCCGCCGCGCTTGCCCTTCACGACGACGCAGTTGGCCGACGCGTCCGGCGCGACGCCGTACCGCTCGCAGAACGCGGCCGTGTCGGCGAGCGCGGCGTCGATCTCGGCGACACCCACCGTCGCCGCGACGGCGGGATCGAGCTGCGCGAGGCCGCTCGCGACGGCAGGGCTGACGAGCTCGGGATGCCGCGTGGCGGCCTCCGCGGTGAGGGTGCCGGTGGCGGTCCAGATCATCGCCTCAGGCTAGCCGCCCGGAACGACGAAGCGCCCCGCGGTGCGGGGCGCTTCGTGTGGTGGTGGCGAGTGAGGGATTCGAACCCCCGAAGTCGATGACAGCTGAGTTACAATCAGATCCCTTTGGCCGCTTGGGTAACTCGCCAGGTGCGCACCCGTCCGACTTTTCCAGACGACCGGAGGCGCGATCCACCATATTACGCGTAGATGCCCGAGGTCTGAAATCGGCCCGGTCTAGGTGCCGATGTGGTCGAGGTCGAGGCTCTCGAGCGCGCTGGGCGTGCGCAGCAGCGCCCCCTCGAAACGGCATGTCGCGGCCGCCGCGTCCATCGCCGAGACCAGCACCGTGTCCCAGTCGTCGGCACTCTCCGGCGTCCCCGTGACGAGTGCGGCGACGGTCGCGGCGAAGGCGGCGTCGCCGGCGCCCATCGTGTCGACGATGCGGCCGGGCAGGTTCGAGATCGGCCGCGTCACCACGACGTCGCCGGCCTCGATCGTGGCGCCGGCTGCGCCTTCGGTGGCCAGCACCGCGCGGGCACCGAGGTCGATCAGGCGGGCGCGCAGGGCGTCGAGCCGCTCGTCGTACAGCAGCGCGGCGTCGTCCTCGCCGACCTTCACCAGGGCGGCCCCGGCCGCGAGGGACTCGAAGCTGCGCACGAACTCGTCCTTATCGTGCATCATGCCGGTGCGGGGGTTGGGATCGACCGCGACGGATGCCTCGGCCCCGGCGATCGCGTCGGCCAGCTCCTCGGCCTGCTCGGCGTCGTCGAGGGCGAAGCAACTCACGACGACGAGGTCGGCGTCCGCGAAGGCCTGGCGCTCGGCGTCACCGAAGCGGATCCGCCGTCGCTGCGACGCCTCATTGAACTCGTACACGGGCTCGCCTGCGCCGGAGCGCGTGCTCACCGCGCGTGCGGTGCCCAGGAGCGACGGCGTCGCGACGAGCTCGACGCCGAAGTCCGCCAGGTAACGCCTGACACGCGAGGCCGGCTCGTCGTCGCCCAGCATCGCGACGAGGGTCGCCGGAACGCCGAGCCGCGCGAGGCCGACCGCGACGTTCAGCGCGGCTCCCCCGACGAACTCCCGCACGCCGTGGTCGTCTCGCAGCTCGTCGATGAGCGCGTCGCCCACCACCACGACCGTCATCGCCGCGCTCCTGCCGTCTCGAGCACCCGGCCGACGAACGCCTCGGTGCGCCGGCGCGTGCCGTCGATCTTCAGGTCGACGCTCGCCCGCACCTCGTTGGGCGCGAGCGGCGGCGCGAGGCGCACGTTCTCGTGGCACGACAGGTCCGCGCAGATGTACGTGCCCACGCTGTCGCCGTGCACACCGGCCTCGCCGGCTTTACGCGCCGTGTACATGGTGACCTGGTCGGCGGGCTGCATCGTGTGGCACAGGTTGCACAGCGCCGCGCGCGCGTGGGAGGACCCCTCGGCGCCACGCAGCACGATGGCGGCGGGTTCGCCGTCGATCTCGGCGACCAGGTAGCCCCGACCGCGGGTGCGCGGGTCGCGCCACGCCAGGAAGTCGAGGTGATCCCAGTCGGTGAGCACGAAGTCGTGAGGCAGGGTGACGAGACGCAGCTCGTCGGCGGAGGCGTTCACGAACGCGGAACGCAGCTCATCTTCGGTCAGTGGGCGCATGGCACCTCCTCGCCCGCCCAGTCTACGAAGGACGACGGATGCCGCCACCCCGCGTGTTCGCGCACGCGGAGGCGGCAGCATCCGCCTTCCCTGTCGTCAGGCCGTCGCAGCCGGGGTCGCGGCGTCGTCGACCGCGTCGGGCGTGGGCTGCTCGGCGGCGCCCGATCGGTCGCGGATCAGGAAGCCGAACCCGAAGGCGATGAAGAACATCAGCACGCCGTACACGGCTGCCGGCAGCGACAGCTCGACCGAGCCGAGCACGGTCTGCGCGATGACGATCGCGAGCGTGGCGTTGTGGATGCCGATCTCGAACGACGACGCGATCGACTGGCGCTTGCCGACCTTCACCAGGCGCGGCGCGAAGTAGCCGATCGTGAGGCTGATGAGGCAGAACACGATCGTGATGAGCGAGAGGCGGCCGAAGTTCTCGAGCAGCAGCGCCCAGTTCTGCGCGACGGCGCCGGCGATCACGACGACGAGGATGATGACCGATGCGATGCGCACCGGCTTGTCCATCGCCTTCGCGAAGCGCGGCCAGAAGCGGCGCACGATCATGCCGAGCGCCACCGGCAGCAGCACGATCGCGAAGACCTCGATCGTCTTCGCCCACTGCAGTCCCAGCTGGTCGTCGAACGGGTTGAAGTAGAGGATCGCGAGGTTGGTGATGAGCGGGAGCGTGAACACGGCGATCACGGAGTTCACCGCCGTGAGCGAGATGTTCAGGGCCACGTCGCCCCGGAACAGGTGGCTGTAGAGATTGGCGGTCGTGCCGCCCGGCGACGCCGCGAGCATCATCATGCCGACCGCGAGGATCGGCGGCAGCTGGAACGCGAGCACCAGCCCGAAGCAGATCAGGGGCAGCAGCGCGAGCTGGCACACGAGGGCGACGATCACCGCCTTCGGCTGCTTGAGGACGCGGGCGAAGTCGCCGAGGGTGAGGCTCAGGCCGAGCCCGAACATGATGATTCCGAGGGCCACGGGCAGGCCGATGGTGGTCAACGCTGACATGGGACTCAGTGTGTCAAACGATGCGACTGCGTGTCACGGTTGTCCACAGCCCGCGCCGGTGTCGTCAGGCGGACTCGACCTGCTCCGCGGGAGTGGCCTCGTCGGCCGAGGCCACGCCGCGCGACACCTCGTCCGCCGTCGCCGCGTCAGGCTCGGGTGCGGGCACCCGGACGCCCGCGAGCCGCCACACCGCGAACGCGGGCCCGTCGGCGGACAGCAGCGCCGCCCCGTCGCCGGCCACCGCGAGGGTCGCGTCGCCGACGAGCGGCTCGGCCGCAGCGGCGCCCGGGAGGGCGCCTGCCGGGATCTCGGCATCCGCGTCGCCCTTCGCCGCCGCGACGAGCAGCGTCTCGTCGGCGGCCTCCCGCACGAACACGACGGACTCGTCGTCGACGTGCACCCAGCGCAGGCCGCCGGTCGACAGGACAGGGTGCGCGTGCCGCAGCGCGACGAGCTCGCGGTAGAGCGCGAGCCGTTCGGCCACCTCGGGCTCGCCTTCCGTGCCCCACGGGATCGGCGTGCGGCTCGCCTCGCCGTCGACCCCGACGAGGCCGAACTCGTCGCCCGCGAAGATCACGGGCAGACCCGGGAGCGTCATCATGAGGCCTGCCGCGACCGGCACCGCCCCGGGCGCCGCGTTGGTGGCGAAGCGCCCGGTGTCGTGCGTGTCGAGCGGCTGCATGTTGCCGAGCCGCACACGCCACGGGATGCCGGCGGTGAAGCGCACCACCGCGTCGACGAACTGCCGTGCGGTGTACCGCGGGATGCCGCCGATCGGCTGCGTGAAGAACCACGGCTCGGTCGCCTCGCTGCCGTCGTACGTGAGGTACGGCGCGTGGGTCGGCTCGGAGAGCCATCCCCACACCGGCCGCGTGAACGACGGATACGTCATGGCGCCGTGCCAGCCATCGCCCTGCAAGTCGCTCGCGGCGTCGTTGGTCGACTCCCCCAGCAGGATCGTGTCGGGGTTGATCTCGATCATCGTGCGCCGCAGCAGCTGCCGCACCTCGGCGTTGAGGTCGACGGAGCCGAGGCGCCCGGTCATGTTGGCGACGTCGATGCGCCAGCCGTCGGCCGAGTACGGCGGCTTCAACCACTTCGCGACGACGGAGTCGGGGCCCTCGATGAACCGGTCGCGGAGCTCCTGCGACGCCCAGTTGAACTTGGGCAGCGTCGGCACGCCGAGCCATGACGCGTACTCGGTGTTCGCGGCATCTGTGAAGTAGTAGAACTCCTCCTCGGGTGCGCCGGGGTGGCCGAGCGCGGCCTGGAACCACTCGTGCCGATCACCCGAGTGGTTGCTCGTGAGATCGCCGATGACACGGATGCCGCGGGCATGCGCCGCCTCGATCAGCCGGACGTACGCCTCGTCACCGCCGAGTAGCGGGTCGACGCGGTCGAAGCTCGACGCGTCGTAGCGGTGATTGGACGCCGCCGGGAAGATCGGCGTGAGGTAGAGCAGGTTGACGCCCAGGGACACCAGGTGGTCGAGCTTCTCGATGACGCCCTCGAGGTCGCCGCCGTAGAACTGCTGCGAGCGCGCCGGCACGACAGGGTCGACGGGGTCGTCCCAGGTCGCCGGGATCGCCCAGTCCGGGGTCGGATGCGTGTCGGCCTGCGCCGACCGTGCGAAGCGGTCGGGGAACACCTGGTACATCACGGAGTCGGTGAGCCACGCGGGCGGCGCCGGGTACGCGACGAGCGCGAAGTCCTCGGCGTCGAGCGTCTCGATGGCATGCAGCCCGGTCTGGTTCAGCCACTCGACGCGCCCGTCCTCGTGCACGAGTACCCAGCGGTACCCGTGACGCGGGTTGCGCACGGTGACCGGGGCCTCCCACCACTCCCAGCCGTCGGCGGAGCCGAGGGGCGCAGCATCCGTCCATTCCGGCTCGTGATCGGGGTTCGAGCGCGTGCGCACCGCCGCGAGGGGGCCGTAGCCCGCCGGCACGCGCAGCCGCACGGTGACCACGTCGCCGAGCTGCGGCGCGAGGTCGGACACGTACAGGGGCGAGCCGTCGTGGTGAGGGAGGAGGGTCGTCATGGCTCGGCCTTTCGTCAGGCGGGCGGTGGCGGTGCTCGCCTCGATCATCGCAGAGCGGATGCTGCGACAGCACGCAGCCGGCGCAGCATCCGCTCTCGGATCAGCTGTGCGCGATCAGCCCTTCGTGGCGCCGGCGGTGAGGCCGCCGACGATGTACTTCTGCAGCAGCAGGAAGACGATGACGACGGGGATCGCGGCCATCACGGCACCGGCAGCGAACGCCGACCAGTCCGCGTAGCGCGGGTTGGAGACGAGCTTCGTCAGTCCCACGATGAGCGTCTGCTTGTCGGGATCGATGAGCAGCACGCTCGCGATCATGTACTCGTTGATGAGGCCGATGAACGACAGCAGGCCGACGACGGCGAGGATCGGCGCGACCAGGCGCAGGATGATCGTGAAGAAGATGCGCGCGTGGCCCGCACCGTCGATCTTCGCCGCCTCGTCGAGTTCCCGCGGGATCGTGTTGAAGAACCCGTACATGAGATACGTGTTCACGCCCAGCGCCCCGCCGAGATAGATGAGGATCAGACCGCTCAGAGTGTTGAGACCGATCGCGGGGAACCAGTCGCTGATCGCGCTGAACATGAGGAAGATCGCGACCACGGCGAGCATCTGCGGGAACATCTGCACCACGACGATCGTGATGAGCCCGACGCGGCGCCCGCTGAAGCGCATGCGCGAGAACGCGTAGGCGGCGAGCGCGCCGATGAACACCATCGAGAATCCGGTGACGAGCGCCACGATCATCGTGTTCACGAACCACTGGCCGTACGGCACCTGCGGGTTCGTGAGGATGCGCACGTAGGCGTCGAGGCTGATCGACGAGAACAGTTGGTTGCTTCCCGTCAGCGTTCCGTTGCCGTTCAGCGACGACGACAGCACGTACACGAGCGGGAAGATCGCGAAGATCGAGCCGATGATCGCGACGACGTGGCGCCAGCCGGTGTCGCGGAACCACTTGCCGAAGGGGCGACGGCGAGCGGGCTTCACGGCCTTCGGCGACGGCGCCATGCCGCCGACAGAGGTCTCGAACTGCTCGGCGGTGCCGCCGGCGAAGACGGCGAGGGTCGCGTTCTGGGCGACGGTCTTGTCGGGGTGAGCGAGACGGTCCTGGGACTCAGACATGTCAGTTCAGCTCCTCGAGGGCCTTGGTCTTGCGGAAACTGATGATCGCGATGACGGCCACGACGATGAAGATGAGGATCGTGAACGCCGAGGCGAGCCCGTAGTCGCGGTTCTGCCCGGTGAAGGCGACCTTGTAGACCATCGAGATCAGCAGGTCGGTATGGCCCACGGGTATCGTCGCGTCCTCGAATCTCGGCCCGCCGCCGGTGAGCATGTAGATGAGGTTGAAGTTGTTGAAGTTGAACGCGAACGACGCGATGAGGATCGGCGCGACCGTCACCAGCAGCAGCGGGAGCTTGATGCGGCGGAAGATCTGCCAGGGGCTGGCACCGTCCATGACCCCCGCCTCGTTGACCTCTTCGGGGATGCCCTGGAGCGCCCCCATGCACACCAGGAACATGTACGGGAAGCCCAGCCAGAGGTTGACCAGGAGCACCGAGACCTTCGCCATCACCGGATCGGTGAGCCACGGGATCTCGGCGCCGCCCAGCAGCACCTGGTTGATGAAGCCGAAGCTCTTGTTCATCATGCCCGCCCACACCAGCGCACCGAGGAACGCCGGGAACGCGTACGGCAGGATCAGCATGATCCGGTACCCGTTCTTGAAGCGCATGCGCTTGTTCTGGAACAGCATGGCCAGCAGCAGCCCGAGGAAGAACGTCGAGGCGACCGAGACGATGGCGAACACGAACGTCCACAGGGTGACCGAGATGAGCGGCCCGCGGATGGACGCGTCGGTGATCGCCCGCACGAAGTTGTCGAAGCCGACGAACACCTGCCAGCCGGGCATCAGCTGTTCGCCCGACTCGGAGGTGAACGCGCCCTCCCCCGTGTCGGAGTACACCGTGCCGGTGGCGGTGTCGGTCATCGTGTCGGCATCCGCGTCGTAGACGAGCGTCGACGTGTAGAGGTACCCCTTCTGGCCGTCCTGCGTACGGATCGCGCCGTCGTTGGGATCGGTGCTGAAGGGAACGGCGAGCTGCTCGACGTCGTTGCTGCGCGCAAGCACATCGGCGAAGGTGAGGGTCGTCCAGCCGTCCACGGCGACGGCCTTGCCGCCCTCCATCGTGGCGTCGACCGGCTCGAGGGGCTTCTGGTTGGTGCCGAGGGATGCCTCGCCGTCGGTCGGATCGGTGACCAGCAGGCCGAGCTCGCCGACGCGTTCGACGACGGTGACGTCGTAGGTCGGCGAATCCTCGACGCGGACCAGCGAGGACCGCATGAGCGAGGCGACCGCCTGGTCCTTCGAGCCGTTGTGACCGGTGCCGTAGTTCGTGAAGCCGATGTAGCCGGTGTAGACCAGCGTGAAGATCTGGAAGACGACGAGCAGGATGATGCCCGGCGTCAGGTATTTCGCGGGAATTGTGCGGCGCGAGAAGTAGATCCAGTTGACGAGGATCGTGACGGCCGTGACGAGGGTCAGCACCAGCCACTCGTTGTGGAGGAACAGCACGAAGACGGCGTAGAGCGCGAGGGCGTCGACGATGGCGAGCAGCGCGATCTTCAGCGCCACCCAGCGGAGCTTGCCGCCTGCGGCATCGGCGATCCGCGCGGCGCTGCGCTGACGCGGCGTCGGCGTCGGCGTCTTCTCGGCCGTGTCGGCCTGAACAGTGTCGGTCATCGATCGTCCTCAAGATCGGGACCGGGACGGATGCCGCGGCATCCGTCCCGGTCGCCTGTCGCGGTCTTTCGACCGCAGGGTGTTACTTGATGGCGGCGCTCACGTCGTCGACGAGCTTCTGCCACGTCGTCGTCGGGTCGGCACCGTTGATGATGGCGGCCTCGGCGATGCCCCAGTACTGCCAGACCGAACCCATGGCCGGGATCGCGGGCATCGGCACCGCGTCGGCGCCGACGGCCTGGAAGCCGGCGATGATCGGGTCGGACGCAGCCGTGTCGGCAGCGGCGGTGAGGGCGGGCAGGATGTTGCCGGCCTTGAACAGCTCGAGCTGGACGTCCTCCGTGCCGATGTAGTTGACGAGGAAGTCGTTCGCGGCGACCTTGTTGTCGGACTCCGAGCTGACGAAGAAGCCCTTCACACCGGCGAACGGCTGGGCCGGGGCGCCGGTCGGGCTCGGGATCGGGTCGATTGCGACGTTGATGCCTGCGTCGGTGGCCGTGCCGACGTTCCACGGGCCGGTGAGCCAGAAGGCCGACTCGCCCTCGAGGAACTTGGTCTTGGCGATGTCACCGTCGATGTCGGTGTTGAAGTTGCCCGCGGCACCCTGGGCGCCGAGCCAGCTGGCGAACTGGAAGCCGCCCTCGCTGCCCATCTGCAGGTCGGTCGGGTCGTAGTTGCCCTCGGCGTCGGTGCCGAACACCGGAGCGCCGAACGCCGTCTGGAACGGGTACAGGTGGTACGGGTTGCCCTCGACGCCCTGCTCGACCACGAAGGGCGTGGTGAGGCCGGCGGCCTGGCCCTTGGCGATCATGTCGTCGAAGCTCGTGGCCGGCTCGGGGATGATGTCGGCGTTGCGGAGGATCGCGATGTTCTCGACCGCGTACGGGAGCATGTAGGTGGTGCCGTCGTAGTTCGAGGCCTGGAGCGCGACCGGGAGGTAGTCGCCGGCGGTGTCGCCGAGCTCGATCGGCGCCACGACGCCGTTGGTCGAGAGCTCGCCCAGCCAGTCGTGCGCGCCCATGACCACGTCGGGGCCCTTGCCCGTCGGTGCCTGCTGGATGAAGTCGTCCTTGATCTTGCCGACGTCCTTGCCGACGAGGTCGACCTTGACACCGGTCTTCTCGCTGTACGCGTCGGCGGCGCCCTTCAGCGCGTCGACGCGCTCGGAGTCGACCCAGACGGTCAGCGTCGACGTGGCGTCGCCCTCATCGGTCGAACCGGTGTCGTCACCGCTGCCCGCGCATCCCGCGAGGATGATCGACGCGACGGCGAGACCGCCGAGCGCGAGCCAGCTCTTCTTGTTCACCTTCATCGGTGCAGTGCCTCTCTGGAGTGCTGAGTGAGTCCGGCCGCACTGTCGGTCGCGACGGTGCGGGTTCGACTCTCGCCTGCGGAAATGCAAGCGCTTACATTTGTAACTCAGCAGACGCCATATGGCAACATCGGGGTCGGATCGATATCTCGCCGTGACTTTCAGCGCCTGCATGGAATCGCTTGCACATGTGGGGACGTCTGGAACCGCTTGCAGCAGCATCTGTTCTCCCCGCGCCGCACGGCGGCCGCCGATAGACTGCCCGCCATGGCAGATTCTTCGTTCGACATCGTCAGCAAGGTCGACCACCAGGAGGCGGAGAACGCCCTCAACCAGGCCCGCAAAGAGATCGAGCAGCGCTACGACTTCAAGGGCACCGGGGCCTCCGTCGAGTGGAGCGGCGAGTCCGTGCTCATCAAGGCCAGCACCGAGGATCGCGCGAAGGCCGTCCTCGACGTCTTCCAGTCGAAGCTCATCAAGCGCGGCATCTCGCTGAAGAGCCTCGAGTCGGGCGAGCCCTTCGCCAGCGGCAAGGAGTACCGGATCGTCTCGACGATCAAGGACGGCATCTCGTCCGAGAACGCGAAGAAGATCTCGAAGATCATCCGCGACGAGGGCCCGAAGGGCGTCAAGGCGCAGATCCAGGGCGACGAGCTGCGCGTGCAGTCGAAGTCGCGCGACGACCTGCAGGAGGTCCAGCGCCTGCTCAAGGCCGCCGACCTCGACGTCGACCTCCAGTTCGTCAACTACCGCTGACACGAGCCCCTGACCTGGGGGTTTCTTGAGCGCGGCGCCCGCAGACCCTCCGCTTACGGGCACCACCGCGGTGCGGTTCGCACGACAGCGCCCACCGAGCCTGCGACCACCTCAGAGGTGACACCTGGTGCGCGACGGTCGTCCCTGAGCGCGCCGGCGCCGCGTGGGGAATGCCTAGCACCCCGGTGCGCCGTGTCATCGACGATGTGCTTGCCGGTGTCCCGGGGTTCTGAAGAGCAGGGTGCCTAGGCCGACCCCGGCCGCCGCGCCCACGAGTTGGGCGGCGATGAATGGCATGGCGGAGGGCGGGGCGATTCCCGCAAAGGTGTCGGTGAACATGCGGCCGACCGTGACGGCGGGATTGGCGAAGGACGTGGAGCTGGTGAACCAGTACGCGGCGCCGATGTACGCGCCCACCGCCGTCGCGATCACGGGGATGCTCCGGCCGGTTCGGGAGAGCCCGATGATGAGCAGCACGAGCCCGGCAGTGGCGACGGTCTCGGCAAGGAACGTCGCGGGGGTGGCGCGGTCGGTGGCGGAGATGCTGGTGGGGGTGGCGAACATGGCATTCGCGAGGAACGCTCCGCAGATCGCGCCGGCGAGCTGTGCGCCGAGGTAGACGCCGAGGGCGGGTGCGGTGAGGCCGGTGCGGTCGCGCCTGCCGAGCGCGTAGTCGGCGAGCGAGACGACGGGGTTGAAGTGGGCTTCGGAGACGGGTGCGAACAGCAGGATGAGGACGCCGAGGCCGAGGGCGGTGGCGATGGAGTTCTCGAGCAACTGCAGCCCGGCATCTGTCGAGAACCGTTGCGCGGCGATGCCGGAGCCGACGACCACGGTGACGAGGAGTGCGGCGCCGAGGAACTCGGCGAGGGCGCGCCGCCAGAGCGGCTGCCGCGAGAGCGCTGGGGTGTCGACGGTCACACGGTGGGGGTGAGCTCGTCGATGAGGGTCTCCACGCGGCTGCGGATCTCGTCGCGGATGCGGCGGACGGTGTCGGCGTCCTGGCCGGCGGGGTCGTCGAGTTCCCAGTCCTCGTAGCGTTTGCCGGGGAAGATGGGGCAGGCGTCGCCGCAGCCCATCGTGATCACGACGTCGGATTCCTTGACGGCGTCGACGGTGAGCAGCTTCGGGGTGTTCCCGGCGATGTCGATGCCCTCTTCCGCCATCGCCTGGACCGCGACCGGGTTGATCTGATCCTTGGGCTCGGAACCCGCGGAGAGCACCTCGATCCGGTCGCCGGCGAGGGCCTGCAGGTAGCCGGCGGCCATCTGCGAGCGACCGGCGTTGTGAACGCAGACGAACAGGACGGCGGGCTTGGCGCTCATGCGGGGTCTCGCTTCCTTCTCAACCAAAAGCATAGACGAGCATCGATGAATTGCTGGGTCGTTCGGGTGACCGGTCGTTTCGATCTCAATGCCCGTTGATCGCGCTGCGTCGTTCGACGACCACGGTGTCCCGCCAATGCCCGGCGTGTGGGCCGAGCTGGGAGCGGGCGATGTGTTCGCGTCGGCCCACGATCCGGAATCCGGCGCGCTCGTGCAGCCGGAGGCTGGCGGTGTTCTCGGGGAAGATGCTCGACTGGATGGTCCAATACCCGGACTGCTCGGCGACGGCGATGAACGCCTCGAGCAGGAGGCGGCCGAGGCCTTTCCCGTGGTGGGCGGGGTCGATGTAGACGGAGTGCTCGATCACACCCCGGTAGACGGCCCGAGCTGAGACCGGGGAGGCGGCCGCCCAGCCGATGACGGTGTCGGTGTCGTCGACGGCGACCAGTCGGGCGTCGGGAATCCTGCCGGCGTCGAACTGCTCCCAGCTCGGGGTGGTGGTCTCGAAGGTGGCCTCGCCGCCGGCGATCCCGGCGGCGAAGATCGCCTCGACCCGGGGCCAGTCCGCTGCGGTCATCCCCCGAACCGGGGTCACGAGCAGCACGAGCTTCCACCGCCGAGGTCCGTCGAGCAGACGCCGGTCGCGGGTAGGGTGAGCTGCACTTCGGTGGCTGCGCGCATGTCGCCGTCGAGCCAGGCGACCACGGAGCGGACCTGCTCGTAGCCGGTGGCGAGCAGGAACGTCGGCGCACGGCCGTAGGACTTCATGCCAACCAGGAAGAACCCGGCCTCCGGATGCCGGAGCTCGTCGAACCCGTGCGGGGCAACCGTGCCACAGGAGTGCACGTTCGGGTCGATCAGCGGCGCCAACCGGATCGGCGCCTCGACGATGTCGTCCAGCTGCAGCCGGATCTCGCGGAGCATGCCCAGGTCCGGCCGGAACCCCGTCGCGCCCACCACCAGGTCGGTGTCGTGGGCAGCCGGTACGCCGCGGCGGGTGCCGGTGAGCTGGACGCCGTCGCCGTGGGATTCGGCGGTGGAGATCTCGAACGAGTCGATCTTCTCGATGATCCCGGCGGCCACGAGCTGGTCGACCCGGGAGCCGAGCTGGGCGCGGTCGGCGAGTTCGTCGTCCGCGGACGAGGAGACGCGGACGGCGGAGGCGTTGCGGATCAGCCAGGTCACCCGGGTGCCCGGCTCGGTCTGCGCCAGCTCGGCTAGGCCGATGAGGGTGTTGGCGGCGGAGTGCCCGGCGCCGACCACGGTGGTGTGTCGGCCCGCGAACCGCGCCCGGTCCCCGTCCAGCACGTCGGGCAGTGCGTGCAGCACGCGACCGTTCACGGCGCCGGCGCCGAGCGGGTCCAGCCCGGACGAGCTCAGCGGGTTCGGCGAGGTGTAGGTGCCCGACGCGTCGATCACCGCCCGACCTGTCAGTTCCTCGAGCCGCCGGTCGGTCTGGACGCGGATCAGGAACGGGGTGGTGTCGCGGCCGGCGGTGCGGGTGCGGTCCATGCCTTCCCGGGATACCGCGACCACTCGGGTGCCGAACTGGATCCGGGAGCGGATCGCCTCGAGGTCGGCCAGCGGGGCGAGATAGTCGTCGACGAACTCCTGCCCGCGGGGAGCACGGCCCTCATCGGCTGGCGCCATCCACCCGGCCGCATCGAGCAGGCGACGTGATGCCGGGTCGATGAGGTGGCGCCACGGCGAGAACAGGCGGGTGTGCCCCCACAGCCGGATCGACGCGGCGGCCCGCTCGCCGGCCTCGAGGATCGTGAAGTCGATCCCCCGTTCCAGCAGGTTCGCGCCGGCCGCCAGTCCGATCGGGCCGGCGCCGATGATGACGACCGGCAGCGTCGCCAACCTGTCGGTCACTATCGTGCGGGGTGTGAGATCGAGCAGCGTCACGATGAGCCTCCAACGCAGGATATTGATGAACGTCGATGCTCAGTATGAACAGGGATATCGATGACTGTCAATATCGACTAGTGTCGATGTATGGTCACGATGATCGAGGTCGCCGACATCACCGGTCCCGCCGGCGAGCTGCGCTGCGCGCCGCTGGTGAAGGAGCCCATCGGGCAGCACGAGGCCGAGCAACTTGCGATCACGCTGAAGGCTCTCGCCGACCCCGCGCGGCTGCGACTGCTGTCGATCGTCGCGTCATCCGAAGGCCAGGAGGCCTGCGTGTGCGACCTCATCGAACCCGTAGGGCTGTCACAGCCCACCGTGTCGCATCACTTGAAGATCCTGGCCGAGGCCGGGTTCCTGTCACGTTCGAAGCGTGGCACATGGGCCTACTACCGACTCCAGCCCGAGACACTGATCGGGGTGGCTGACTTCCTCACCATCTGACGAAGCGAACCGGTCGTCAGCCGTACCGCGATTTGCTCTGTCCCGGCTGCCTGCCGCTCAGTCGTGGTCGTGGTCGTGGTCGTGGACGTCGTCTTCGAGAATCATGCCGACGGAGGTGGCACACGCGTCGCCGCGCCAGGCCTCGATGCCCTCTCGAACGGCGAACCCCGCGATGACCAGTCCGGCGATCGCGTCGGCCCACCACCAGCCGAACAGGCTGTTCAGCAGGAGACCGATCAGTACCGCGGCGGACAGATAGGTGCAGATCAGGGTCTGCTTGGAATCGGCGACCGCTGTGGCGGAGCCGAGTTCGCGGCCGGCGCGACGCTCGGCGAGCGACAGGAACGGCATGATGATCACGCTGAGCGCGGTGATCAAGATGCCGAGCGTGCTGTGCTCCGCTTCGACCCGGCTCAGCAATGTCATGAGGGACATGGAGACGACGTAGACGGCGAGGGCGAAGAACGCGACGGCGATGACGCGAAGGGTCGGTTTCTCCCAGCGCTCCGGATCCCGTCGGGTGAACTGCCAGGCGACGGCCGCGGCGGACAGCACTTCGATGGTGGAGTCCAGCCCAAAGGCGATCAGGGCTCCGGAGGAAGCGATGCTGCCTGCGGTGATCGCGACGATCGCTTCCATCACGTTGTAAGCGATGGTCGCAGACACGATCCACCGGATCCGTCGTTGCAGGAGGTGTCGGCGATCGCCGGTGATTGCCGTGGTGCTCATGCGCACGTGCAGCCTTCACCGTCGCAGCAATCGGGTTCGACGACCAGCACCACCTGCAGCAACTCGCTCAGCGCGGGCGCAAGGTGCGGGTCGGACAGCCGGTACTCGCTGCGCCGACCATCCGGGGAGACCTCAACGAGACCGCAACCACGGAGACAGGCAAGCTGGTTGGACATCACCTGCCGTGATACCCCCAGCGCATCGGCGAGATCCGACGGGTACGCGGGGGCCTCGCGCAATGCCAGCAGGATGCCCACACGAGTCGTATCGGAGAGCGCGTGCCCCAGCCGGGCGAGTGCTGCGGTGTGAGCGACCGTGGCGGTAGGAGCGAGCATGATCTCAATAGTACAGATCATCGTGAATTAAGCACGACGTGAATTGAAGTCGATCAATCCACCCGATGCCGTTCGTCGACTACCACTGACTCGAGCCCCTGACCAGGCGAGGTGCTGCCTCAGACGGTCACGCTCGCGAGGCGCCGCACCGCCTCGATGATCGTGTCGGGCGAGCAGGCGAGGTTCATCCGCGCATATCCCGTGCCCTGCCGGCCGAACCTCGGCCCGCTGGACAGCGCCACCCGGGCGTGCTGCTCGGCGATGACGGCGGGGTCGTCTCCCCAGCCGAGGGCCGACATGTCCAGCCACGCCAGGTAGCTCGCCGAGGGACGACGAAGTCGCACCGCGGGCAGATGCGCGTCGAGTTCGGCCTGGAGGAGATCGGCGTTGCCCTGCACCGCGGCGATCGTGCCGTCGAGCCACTCGCGGCTGTGGGCGAACCCTTCCCGCGTCGCGATCAGCCCGAACTGCCCCGCTCGGAAGGTGACCTCCTCCGGCAGCGACCGGATGAGGTCGGTCATACGGTCCGACGCGGACACGAACAGCGCGGTCTTGAGCCCGGCGAGGTTGAAGGCCTTGCTTCCCGACTCTGCGGCGATCCCGTGGGCCTGCGCCTCCTCCGAGACGGTGAGGTACGGCGTGAACTCCACCCCGTGGTGGGTGAGCGGTGCGTGGATCTCGTCCGAGACGACGAATCCGTCGTGGCGGGCGACGATCCGGGAGAGCTCTTCGAGGGTCGCCCGCTCGTGGACCAGTCCGACGGGGTTGTGCGGGCTGCACAGCAGCACGCCCTTCGCGCCCGCAGTCAGCGCACGATCGATCCCCTCGATGTCGAGCGCGTACGAGGATCCGTCGTCGCTCAGCGGTACCTCGACGACGGCTCCGCCGGCCTCGGGGATGAGGTCGTAGAACGGCGGGTAGATCGGGGGCGTGATCACGACGCCGTCGCCTGGTTCGATCAGCCGGCGCAGCGACTCCACGATCACGACGCTCACGTCGGTGGTGATGCCCATCCGCTCGATGTCCGGCTTCCATCCCCACGCGGCCGCGGCGTAGTCGCGGAACGCCTCTCGGGCGCCGGGATCCAGAGGATTGACGTAGCCGGTGTCGCCCAGGTCGATCGCCTCGTGCAGCGCCTTCCTGATCGCCGGCGCCAGCGGGAAGTCCATCTCGGCGACGAACATCGGCAGCACGTCGTCGGAGTAGACGCCCCACTTCTCGCTCGTGCGTCGACGGAGAGTCGTCATGGCGTCGGCCGACGTGGGGGTGACGGGCATGGTCGTTGCTCCTCAATCGCGATGGAAACTGACCCTACACTCGGGCCATGCGCTTCCTCCGGGCCGTGTTGTCGGCCGTCGTCGCGACGCTGCCGGTGCTGGTCGTCCTCCTCATCCCCTCTCTCGTCCGCAGCGACATCGACGGGGGCTCAGCCGCCGGTGTCGGCACCGCGGTCCTCAACGCCGCGTTCATCGCCGCGGTCATCCTGATCCCGCGGGTGAACGGGTGGCTGGACCCCGAGGTGCCGGACTGGACGTCGTCGACAGCGATGGCCGCGGCCGGCCGGGTGTGGCGCAGCCGCATCTGGCTCGCGCTCCTCGCCGTGCTGGCACTGCTGGCCATCCTCGCCGCGGGCCAGACGGCTGCGTACCTGATGAGCCAGAACTCGCCGGCCGTCACCGACGGAACGCTCGACTACAGCCGCTTCCTCGCGCAGGAGCTCGTCGTGTACCTGCTCGGCTACGTGCTCTCGCTTACGACCTACGTGCTGCTCGTGCGCGTGCTCGCCCGCCACGCGGAGTGACCGACCGGCCTCGGGAACGATAAAGGCCCCGGGTGCTGGGGACACCCGGGGCCTGTCGTCGTCTGCTCTCGCACAACCAACCCCCCGGTTAGCGGCGCGTGACGACGGATGGGAAGGATTCTTGGGGAGGGCCTTCCCTGAGATGCTGGGGACATCTCCCCTACAGCTTAACCCGACTGTCTACAAGAGCGCTGTCCCCTCTTCGGGGGACATTTTCGTCCGGTACGACGTACGCGCGAGCCCAGCGGTCGAGAGCATCGTACGCGATCGCGCGAGGCGCGGGACGCGAGAGGAAGACGTCGTGGATCGCACCCTCGACGCGGGCGATCGTGACGAGCCCGCCGATGCGGGTGGCGGCGCGGGCGATGTCGTCGACCACGAGCACGGAGTCCGTCGACGTCATCGACTCCTTCCACGACAGCGGCGTCGTCGAGCCGACCGACAGCAGCACCATCGCCGGGCAGGCGACGTCGACGCCGGCCGCGATGCGGCGATGCCCCTCCATCACCGCCGACAGCCACCCCGGCGCCGTCGGGAATCCCCGGTCGGGCCGCCAGACGGCGCGGTGCTCGTCGTGCGGCAGCGTGCCGATCTCGTCCTGCGCGCGCGTGTAGAACCCGAAGTCGACCGCGGGCTGCGTGCCGCGCGGGTCGAGCCTCGCCCGCATGTCCACCAGCGGTGCCAGTGCCTGACGACCCAGGGTGCCCAACTGGAGCTCGAGCCACGGGCTGTTGAGCACGACCGCGTGCGCACGGCGGGGATGCCGAGCAGCCCACAGCGTGAGCGTGAGGCCGCCTGTCGAGTGCCCCATGAGGACGAGCTTGCGGCCGCCGTCGCGCGTGTCCGGTTCCGTCGGCGGCACTTGTCCGGCTGCGTCCGCGGCGTGTCCCATCGCGTGCAGCGCGGCCGCGATGTCGACGTCGTAGTCCTCGAGCGAATCGACGTACCCGGGCGTCTGCCCGTCCCGGAGGCTCCGCCCGTAGCGGCGCAGGTCGAGCGCGTAGAAGCGCGCACCGCGTGCCGTCCAGAAACGGGCGAGGTCGCGCTGGAAGAAGTAGTCCGACCAGCCGTGGACATAGAGCACGTCGACATCGCGCAGCGGGGCGAACAGCGTCAGAAACGGATTCGGGATGCTGCGCACCAGCGTCGCGACCAGCGGCCCGTGCGCGCCGTCCACGCCGAGCGGCAGCGTCAGCTGCTCGAACGGCTTCCCGAGGATGTCGGGAACCCACGTGAGGGATGGCCCGGCCATGCCCCTCAGCCTAGAGGCGAGGGGTTACTCGGCCCGGGAGATCGCCACCATCTCGTCGCGGGGCACGACCTTGATGCGCGCCCGCTCGTGGGGTGCGCCGAGCGCCATCTCGTGCTCGTCGAGGCGGTGCCAGCCGTCGAGGTCGGTCCAGGCCACGCCGCGCTCGGCGAGGAGCGCCGGGATGGCTGCCTCCGACGGGTCGGCGGGCTGCCACCATGTGCCCTGGTCGTTGATGAGGTGACGGACCGTCTCCATCGCGTCGGACTTGGTGTGCCCGATGAGGCCCACGGGGCCGCGCTTGATCCAGCCGGTGGCGTAGACGCCGTTGACGCGCTGGTTCGAGTCCTTGCTCAGCACCTGGCCCTCGCGGTTCGGGATGACGCCGTGACGCTTGTCGAACGGCACGCCGGGCAGGGGCGATCCGAAGTACCCGACGGCGCGGTACAGCGCCTGGATCGGCACCTCGCGCAGCTCGCCGGTGCCGACGACGCCGCCTTCCCCGTCGGGTCGGGTGCGCTCGTAGACGAGGGCGGACACGCGGCCCTCGGCATCCGTCTTCACTTCGATCGGCTTGGCGTAGAAGTGCAGGTGCAGTCGCCGCGACGCCGTGCCGCCGGCGTTGTTGACCGAGTCTCGCTTGCGCCACGACTGCAGCACCCGGTCGATGACCATGACCTGCTTGTTGCTCGCGATGGCGGCGCGGGCCGCGTCGTCGTAGTCGAAGTCCTCGTCGTAGACGACCATGTCGACGTCACGCAGCTCGCCGAGCTCGCGGAGCTCGAGCGGCGTGAACTTCACGTTCGCCGGACCGCGACGGCCGAAGACGTGCACATCGGTGACGTTCGAGGCGACGAGGCCCTGGTGCACGTTGTCGGGGATCTCGGTCGGCAGCAGGTCCTCGGCGTGCTTGGCGAGCATGCGCGCGACGTCGAGCGCGACGTTGCCGTTGCCGATCACCGCGACGGATGCCGCATCCAGCGGCCACTCGCGCGGCACATCCGGGTGCCCGTCGAACCAGCTCACGAAGTCGGCGGCGCCGTAGGACGCGGTCGCGTCGATGCCCGGGATGTCGAGGTCGGTGTCGCGGATGGCGCCGGTGGCGAAGATGACGGCGTTGTAGTGGTGCTTGAGGTCGTCGAGGGTGATGTCCTCGCCGAAGCGGACGTTGCCGAAGATGCGGATGTCGCCGCGGTCGAGCACCTCGCGCAGAGCCGTGATGATGCCCTTGATGCGCGGATGGTCGGGGGCGACGCCGTAGCGGACCAGCCCGTACGGCGCGGGCAGCTGCTCGAATAGGTCGATCGACACGTCGAACTTGCGCTCGGCCTTCAGCAGGATATCGGCGGCGTAGATGCCCGCCGGTCCTGCGCCGACGATCGCCAGTCGGAGCTTGGTCATGGTGGTCCTTTCGGGGAGCGCGCCCCGCGCGGGGCTGGTCCCTGAGCTCGTCGAAGGGCTCGGAGCCCCAGCCCTGCGACAAGCTCAGGGAGCGGGTACGTCTAACTGGAGCGATCGGCGACGGCCTGGGCGAACCGGGTCAGGGCCTCCCGCACCGCGCCGTCGGGCAGCGGCGCGAGCGCCTCGATCGCCTCGGTCGACCACGCGTTCGCGAGGTCGAGGGTCGCCTGGGTGGCCTCGTGGTCGCGCAGCTGCGCGAGCGGCTCGTCGAGGATCGCGGGGTCGGCGCCGTCGGCGATGCGCGCCACGCCCTCGTCGATGCGCTCGCGCAGGTCGACGGAGGCGGCATCGGACCGCTGTCCGAGCACGAGGTACGGCATGGTCGGCACGCCGGCCCGCAGGTCGGTGCCGGGGACCTTGCCGGTCTCGTCGGGGTCGGCCGACAGGTCGATGACGTCGTCGAGCAGCTGGAACGCCACGCCGGCCTTCTCGCCGAACGTCACCATCGGCTGCTCGAACTCCTTCGGGCCGTTCGAGAAGATCACGCCGGACTGGGCCGCGGCCGCGATGAGCGAGCCGGTCTTGTCGGAGAGCACCTGGAGGTAGAACGCGACGCGGTCGTCCTCGTCGGACGGACCGACCGTCTCGTGCATCTGCCCGAGCACGAGCCGCTCGAACGTGTCGGCCTGCAGACGGATGGCGTCCTCGCCGTGGCGCGCCATGATCTGGCTCGCGCGCGAGAACAGCAGGTCGCCGGTGAGGATCGCGACGTTGTTGCCCCACACGGCGTGCGCGCTGGGGACACCGCGACGCTTGTCGGCAGCATCCATCACGTCGTCGTGGTACAGGGATCCGAGATGCGTCATCTCGAGAGCGGTCGCGGCGTCGATCACCTCGTCGGTGGCGCCGTCGCCGAGCTGGGCGGTCAACAGCGCCAGCATGGGACGGATGCGCTTGCCGCCGGCGTCGTAGAGGTACCGGCTCGTCGCGTCGGCGAGCGTGTCGGCCACGCGCAGCTCGCGCTCGAGGGCGCTGTCGACGCGCTTGAGCCCCGCCTCGACGGTCTTGAGCAGGCCGCGCGATCGCGCGCCCGCGAAGATGCGGTCGGTGAGGCCCAGCTTGCCCGCGATATGCGAGCCCGGCGCTGTCGGTGTCACACGCCCAGCCTACCGGGGGCGCGTTTCGTCGCGGTCCGCCGAGCGATGGCCGCTGCTAGACCTGGGGTTTCGTCGCGCGGTGCAGCGCGACGATGCCCATCGAGAGGTTGCGGTGCGCGACGTCGGTCCATCCGGCCTGTCGGATCCACGCCGACAGCGTGCGCTGGTCGGGCCAGTCGCGGATCGACTCGTTCAGGTAGTCGTACGCCTCGGCGTTCGAGCTGACAGTCTTGGCGACGACCGGCAGCACACGGTCGTTGTAGAAGCGGTACAGGCCGTTGAACGCCTTCGACGGCGGGTGCGAGAACTCGCAGACGACGAGGCGCCCACCGGGCTTCGTGACGCGCAGCATCTCGCTCAGCGCCTTCTTCGGCTCGTTCACGTTGCGCAGCCCGAACGACATCGTGACCGCGTCGAACTCGTCGTCGCCGAAGGGCAGGTCGGTCGCGTCTGCCTGCACGAAGGAGAGATTCCGGATGCCGCTGTGCCGGCGGCGCCCCTCGGCGATCATGCCGGGCGAGAAGTCCGCCGCGACCACCGTGGCGCCGCGGCCGGCGAGCGCGACGCTCGAGGCGCCCGTGCCCGCGGCGAGGTCGAGGATGCGCTCCCCGGCGCGCGGGTTCACCGCGCGCGTCGTCGCGGCGCGCCAGAACCGGTCGTTGCCCATGCTCAGCACGGTGTTGGTGCGGTCGTAGCCGGCCGCGACCTGGTCGAACATGCCGCTCACACGCGACGGGTCCTTATGGAGGTCGGCGCGGTTCGGCTCGTGATCGGAGGGGTGGGATGCCACGGCTTCGAGTCTAGGCGGCGGTTCCGCCTGCGCCGGGGCCACCGTCGCCCGCGGTGGTGAAGAAGACGGGCGCGGGCGGGGCGACCGCGTCGTAGGACGAGAGACGAGCGAGCCAGGCATCCGGCGTGGCGTCGTCGAACGGCGCCTCCGCCGCGGCGACGCGGCCCTCGAGGTCCACGGCGAGCGCCTCGAGCTTGTCGACGAGGTCGAGCGGATAGCCGTACGCGACGCGGTGCTCGTCCCACTCGTCCCGGTCGTCGATGAACAGACCGCGCCCGTCGATCGCCTTCACGACGTCGAGGTCCATGTCGATGCCCCGGGGTTCGTGGCCCTCCCAGCGGATGTCCCACGCGACGTCGATGTAGATGCGCACGCGCCGTGGCGCTCCGTGCACGGTCATCGCGTAGTCACCGCTCGGCGGGATGAGGGTGACGTTGGGCCCGTCGGCGAAGAACTCGAGCCCGGGACGGACGTTCCGCCAGCCCGAGGGCTGACCGACCCAGTCGCCCCACCTGTCTCTGCCCAGGTAGATGCAGTCGTTGACCCAGTGGGGGCCGCCGTCCCACTTGCGCCAGCGGAACTGGAGCGGGGCTCCGGGCTCGGGGCGGTCGGAATCCGGGTGGCCTGAGAGGTGCATCGGGGTCGGCACCCGCCCCAGTGTAGGGCTGTATCAGCCTCTTCCCGCCATCCCTCTTCCACGGTGGCCGCAACCTCGCGGCCCTTGAGGAGAGAAGTCCGAAAATGGCTGCAACATCCGGCGGCTCGTCGCGAAAGCGCACGTCCGCTCCTCGGGCGGAACTGGGTGCCTCCGCTCCGCTCTACATCGACGGCGACGACGTCATTCCCGGCGAGGTCATCGTCACGCTCAAGGCCGACGCCGCCGATGCCATGACGGCGTCCGTGCCCATCCACCCCGGCGGTCGCGGCGTCTCGATGGCCGATTCGCTCGGCGTGTCGGGCGTCGACGCCGTGCTCGCGCGCCTCGGCGCCTACGACATCACCCGTCTCGCCCCACCGTCGCAGGGCATCGCGCGCTCCGTGATGGCCCTGGACGGCGTGCCCGAGCCCGAGGAATCGATCCTCGGTCGCTCGTTCCGCGTCCGCATCGACACGAAGGTCGCCCCCGACAAGGCGGCGGCCGAGCTCGACGCCCTCGACGAGGTCGAGGTCGCCGAGCCGAACCGGTGGCGCGAGGCCAGCGTCATCCCCGACGACCCGCAGTTCGGGGCGCAGTGGGGACTGACGAAGATCAACGCACCGGACGCGTGGGACGTCACCAAGGGATCCGCGAGCGTCATCGTGGCGGTCATCGACTCGGGCGTCGACCTCGACCACCCCGAGCTGGCGCCGCTGCTGGTTCCCGGGTTCGACATGGTCGATCTGGGCCCGAACCCGACGCCGAACCCGGGGTGGCGTTTCGAGGGCGACTTCGCGGGACGCGACGCGATCCCCGAGGACGAGGTCGGCCACGGCACGCACGTCGCGGGCACCATCGCCGCTGTGTCGAACAACGCCGTCGGCGTCGCGGGCGTCGGGTGGCAGACACGGATCATGCCCGTCAAGGCGCTCACCAGGGTCGTGCGCATCAGCGACGGTCGCGTGAGCGGCACGGGCTCGTCGGCCGACGTCGCCGCGGCCATCCGGTACGCGGCCGACAACGGCGCCCACGTCATCAACATGAGCCTCGGCAGCCCGTCCGCGACCTCGGTCGAGGCGAGCGCGGTGGCGTACGCGGTGAGCAAGGGCGTCGTCGTCGTGGCCGCGATGGGCAACGACGGCAGCTCTTCGCCGAGCTTCCCCGCCGCCTACCCGGACGTGATCGCGGTCGCCGCGATCCAGTCGAACGAGTCGCGCGCGGCGTTCTCGCAGACCGGACCGCACATCGACATCTCGGCGCCGGGTGTCGGCATCCTGTCGACGTACCTCGCCGGCGGCCTGGCCACCATGGCCGGCACATCGATGGCCTCGCCGCATGTCGCGGGCGTCGCGGCACTCGTGAAGGCGGTCAAGCCGAGCCTGACGGCATCCGAGATCGGCGACATCCTCCGCTCGACGGCGAAGCCGCTGCGCGACGTCGCGAGCGATCCCGTGCCGAACGACCGGTACGGCTGGGGACTCCTCGACGCCAGTGCGGCGGTGCTGAAGGCGCGCGGCCCGATCGTCATCAAGCCGACGATCACGGTCAAACTGCGGACGCCGGTCGTGGCATGCGTGCCCAGGACGATCACCCTCCCGGAGTGCGGGACGATCAAGACCGTCCTTCCGCTGCAGTGCAAGAAGATCAAGTCGATCCACATCGCGTGCCCCGTGACGACGACGGTGACCAAGGTCCCGACGACCGTGACGGGCCCGGGACCCGGACCCCAGCCCGGCGGAGCCGACCCGTTCGGCATCGAGGGCGATTACGAGGCCGGCTTCGCCGCCGGCTATGCCGCAGCGATCGAGGAGCTCCAGTCCGGCGGCGGCGACGCCTACGGCGAGGGGCTGTTCGACGAGTGATCGCCGACACGACCATGGTGCGGACGGATGCGGGCACCGCCCCGCATCCGTCCGTCACCGCTCTGCGCGCGGCGGGGCTCCTCGGTCCCTCCGAGCTGCTGCGCGCCGATCCCGTCGATCTCTCCCGCGCCCACGGGGTGTGGGCCGTGCACCTGCCGGACGAGCGCCGCGTGGTCGTCAAGTCCGGTGCGTTCACGCCGCCCGCCGACGGATCGACCGGCTCCGCCCAGGAAGGACTCGGCGCGGAGCTGTTCGTGCAGCGCATGGCGCGCTGGTGCCTTCCCCTGCAGGACGCGATCCCGTCGCCCGCGGCGGTCGACGAGGAGCACGGCATCCTCGTCGTGGAGGACCTCGGTGCGGGGCGCCCGGCGTCGCTCGCCCTCGTCTCCGGCACGATGGGCGACGAGGGCGCCTTCTTCCGTCTCCTCGGCGCCCGCGTGGGCGCCGTTCATCGCGCCACCGCCGGCCTGCCGCTGCCGCCGGCGCGCCCACCGCTCGTTCTCCACGTGCTGCGCGCGGGTGAACACGCCGACGCGCTCGGCCTCGCCGCGACGACGCGCGACCTCATCGGCCTCCTTCGCGCGCAGCCGGCCCTCATGGCCGCAGCCGCGCGCCTGCGCACGCCCGCCGGGCGCGCGCTCGCGCACCACGACCTCAAGTGGGACAACGTCGCCGTCGCGCCCGGCCCCTCCCCCGTCATCGTCGACTGGGAACTCGCGGGGGCGGGCGATCCGGCATGGGACCTCGGATGCCTCGTCGCCGAGCATCTGCTGCGCGACAGGTCGGCCGCGGTCGGGCTGACCTCGCCGGGCCGTCAGCTCGTGCGGGGCTACGGCGAAGCCGCGCGGATCTCGTCGCGCGCCACGGGACTCTTCGCCGAGCGCGTCGCACTGGCCGCGGTGCTGCGCCTCGCGCAGTTCGCGCTCGAGGTCGCCGAGCGGAGCGAGCTCGGCGACGAGGAGCAGGCCCGCGGGCTCGCGGCCCTCGCGATCGCACGCCAGGATCACCTCGCCGTTCTCACCGAGGAGCTGCGCTCATGTCTCGCACGATGACCTCCGCAACCGCGGCCGAGGCGGCCGTCGCCCGCGGCGAGCGCGCCGCCGAAGCGACCCTGCGCGAACTGAGCCGGGCACTCGCGCTCATCGAGGGCTCGGATGACGCACGCGCACTGCGCACGGGCGCTCCGACCAGCGTCGAGATCGAGAGCCCGCTCGCCGAGTGGCTGTACGCGAACTGGTGGACCGGCGACTCCGGCGATGCCATCGCCCCGGAGCGCGCCCTCGTCGCCCCGCCCGCGTTCCCCCGCGTCGGCCTGTTCGAGGCGATGCGCCGCCGTGCGGCGGGCACGTCCGACGCGTGGATAGTACTCGCCGTGGGTGACGGCACGGTCACGGTCGTGGCATCCCGTCGTCCCTCCTCCGCTCCACCGGGTCACGTCCGCATCGCGACGGACCGCATCGTCTCGTCCTCGCGGCCCGGCTCCCGCCCAGCGCCCGGCGACCTCGTGACGATCAGCCGCGGGTCGTCGGGATGGGACCGTGCGTCGGGGTGGTGGTGGGCGCACTCCGGTGAGGGTGTCCCCGAAGGGCCCCTCGACCGCTGGTACACGCACTCCCGCTCGCCGGAGGACTCCGCGGCCCTGCTGCCTCCGCTGATGGGCGCGTTCTCGGACGCCGGGAGCGCCTTCTCGCTCAAGTGCCTGCCCGCACCCGCCGGCTACGGCCGCCCCGACGCGCTCGTCGTGTACACGCCTCGGATCGTCCGGGCGCGGGTGGCCGCGGCGCTTCGGCGAGCTGCCACGGACCTCGCGCCGCACGTCGATGCGTCGATCCCGCCGACGACGCGACGCATCGCCCGGGGCGTCGGGATGTCGGAGGATCCCGCCGACGGCACCAGCTTCGGTCAGCTGCGGACGGCCCAGGTCGCCGCGATCGCGGCGATGACCGCGCACACGGATGCTGCGCCCCACCGTCTGCGCGAGGCCGCCGGCGCGGCCGGCCTCGACGTGACTCGCCCCTGGAAGGCACGATCATGACCACGGTCGCCCCGGCCTCGATCGGGCCGACAGCGGTGCGATCGGCCGCCGAACTCGGCGTCGCGGCGATCGCGCTCGCTCGCGGGCTCGCCGCCGACGTCGTCGTGGACGACCGCGCGGCGCCGCAATGGATCGGCGACGAGATCGATCTCGCCGCGAGCCCGGACGGATCGGTCCTGAGGACCGGGCCCGTCGACGACGGTTACCTCACGGGGCGAGCGGGCATCGCCCTCGCCCTCGCCGCGGCCGCACGGCACGCGCGCGACGCGTCACTGGCGCTGCTCGCGCAGGCAGCGATCGCCGACGTCCTCGACTCCCGCGGCACCGCGCGCCGACAGCTCGGCTGGCAGAGCGGAGACCTGGGGATCGCGATCGCCGCGGAGCGGATCGCGGGCCTGCTCGGGCGGCCCGACCTCGCAACCGCCGGCCGCCGGCTCGCCGCCGGGGCGGGCGCGGCCCCCCCGGCCGCGGGTGGCTCGCGGCTGCCCGGGTACGCCGACCTTCTCGACGGCTCAGCGGGCCATCTGCTCGCCGTGCTCGCGGCCGCATTGCCGGCGAGCGCCGAGCGGCACCGGGCTGCAGCCGCCGAACGCCTCGTGCGCGACCTGCGCGCTCGCGCCGTCGTCGACATCTGCGGCGCACGATGGCCGATGGCCGACGGCGACCGCGCGGTCACCGGGCTGGCGCACGGCTCGTCGGGCATCGGGCTGGCGCTGCTCGCCGCGCATGCCGGCGGCGTCATCGGCGCGGACCGAACGCTCGCCGATGCCGCGTGGGCGTGGGAGGACGCGGGCTACGGCGCCGAGGACGGCGGCTGGTACGACCTGCGCGTCGATGAGCCGGCGATCGGGCTGGCGTGGTGCCACGGGGCTCCGGGGATCGGCATCGCGGCGGCTCTCCGCTCGCGCATCGACCGGGACGATGCCCTCGAGAGCGAAGCGACCTACCTGCGCGCGATCCGCTCGATCGAGCGCGCCAGGCGCGAGTTCACCGATGATCAGGGCGACGACGCCACCCTGTGCCACGGCCGCTCCGGAGTCGTCGAGCTGCACCTGGCCGGCGCCGAGGCGGCGTGGTCCACCGATGCGACGTCCCGCGAGGAGCACCGCCGCGCGGCGCGGTACGAGGCATCCGTCATCGCCGCCGGGATCGACGCCGACGGGAGCACGACGTGGAGCCACGGCGTGCGGGGCGGCCGGTCGCCGGCGCTCCTCGACGGCACCGCGGGCGTCGTGCTGACGCTCCTGCGCTGCGCGGGCCCGATGGCGAGCGTCGCGCACCCGCCGCTGCGGCTGAGGTGACTCAGCGCCCGTCGTCCGAGGGCGGCTCCTCGAGCGGCTCTTCGACGGGCATGAGGCCGATGTCGCGCGTCTCGGCACCGCCTGCTGCCCCGAAGCCGACCCACGCGTCGGGCTCGGCGATCCTCACCCCGGCCACCGTCTGGGCGCGATCGGCATAGTCCGCGACCGACTCGTCGACCGTGGCGATGAACACATCGGGCAGCTCCGGCGCGGGCGGCGAGACCGACTCGGCGCCGGCGTCGCGAAGGGCCGCCTCGACCGTGCCCTGGTCGGCATCGGGATCGACGGTGATCAGATAGCGCACGCTCACGCGGCCATCCTCACCCGGCGCTGCGGCGCACACAAGGGCGGCGGCGACCGGCGTCGGGCCCGGATCGGCGAGTCTAGGCTGGAGTCGTGACACCTTCGCACCGCCCGCCTGAGCTGGTGGTCGAGACCCGCGAGATCGAGCACGTCGACGACCTCCTCGCCTACGCCTCTCCCGGCGAGCCTCTCGCCTGGCTGCGACGCGGCGACGGCATCGTCGGCATCGGTTCTGTCGGCGGCTATCTGCGCAACCCCCGCCGGCTGGACGGGATCGATGCGGCCACGCTTCCGTCGCCCGCCGAGACATGGCGTCAGATCGCCGCGACCGCGGAGATCGATGACCCCGTGGGCCTCCCCGGCACCGGGCTGGTCGCGTTCGGCACGCTCGTCTTCGACGAGAGGTCGTCGGCCACGAGCCGCCTCATCATCCCGCAGGCCGTCATCGGTCGCCACCGCGGACGCTCGTGGGTGACGCGCATCCGACGCCTCGCGGCGGACATGAAGGACGCTGTCGTGGAGCCCACGCCGTACGGGCCGTACTGGTCGGCCACGCTCGGCCCCGGCACGCTCAACCCCGCCGGCTACCAGGCCGCGGTGCGCGAGGCCGTCGATGCGATCGTCCGCGGAGAGCTCGAGAAGGTCGTGCTCGCGCGTGATCTGGTCGGCACGATCCCCGCCGGTGCCGACGTGCGCCGCCTGGTGCGCGCCCTCGCCGACGACTACCCCGACACCTGGACCTTCGCCGTCGACGGTCTCATCGGCGCGAGCCCCGAGACCCTCGTCACCGCCTCGCGCGGCGTCGTGACCGCACGCGTGCTCGCCGGGACGATCCCGCGCGGCACCGATGCGCACGATGACACCGAGGCATCCGCTTCCCTCGCGCACAGCACGAAGGACCTCGACGAGCACCGCTACGCCGTGCACAGCGTGCTCGCGAAGCTGGCGCCGCACGTGCGTCATCTGCGCGCGGATCCTGAGCCGTTCACCCTCAAGCTGCCGAACCTCTGGCACCTCGCGACCGACGTCGCGGGCGACCTGGCCGACCATGCCTCGGCCCTCGACCTGGTCGCGGAGCTCCACCCCACCGCGGCTGTGGCCGGCACACCGACCGACGCTGCGCTCGAGCTGATCCGCCGGCTCGAGCCGTTCGATCGCGGCCGCTACGCGGGGCCGGTCGGCTGGATCGACGGCGACGGCAACGGCGAGTGGGCCATCGCCCTGCGCTGCGCGCAGATCGGCGGGGAGCCGCCCCGCAACGTCGCCGAGTACAGCGCGACGATCCCGGTCGTCGCCCACGCCGGGGCAGGCATCGTCGCCCAGAGCGATCCCGACAAGGAGCTGCTCGAGACCCGGGTGAAGTTCCGCCCGATCGTCGACGCTCTCGCCTGAGCAGCGCGCCGACGACCGGACGCGGTCACACCGAGCGCTGGTAGGCGCGGATCGACCGCACGGCCCAGCCGAAGGCCAGTGCCGCGAGCACCGCGAGGCCGCCGAGCTGCCACCAGCCGTTCGCGGGGTCGTCGCCGCTGAGGCCGCCGCGGCCGAGCTCGACGGCCCACGTCATGGGATTCCAGCGCGAGACGTCCTGCACCCACGCCGGCATCAGATCGGCCGGCATCATCGTGGTCGACAGGAAGGTGGCCGGCAGCACGATGAGCTGCGACAGACTGATCAGCGCGATCTGACTGCGCGAGATGAGCGCGACCGCCGTCGAGGCACAGCAGAAGATCGTCGCGAGCACCGTCGCGATGCCGAGGGCGACGAGCATGCCGCCCACCCCGCCGGGGTAGCGCGCACCGGCGAGCCAGCCGATCCCGAGCACGACGAGCGACTGCGCGAGGTTGATGATCAGCTGCTGCGTCAGCTGCCCGGTGATGATCGCCGACCGCGACACCGGCGAGGTCAGGTACTGGTCCATGACGCCCGAATTGATGTCGTCGATGTAGCCGGTGCCGGCCCACGCCCCCGAGTAGAGGACCGTCATCATGAGGATGCCGGGCACGAGGTAGTCGATGTAGCCGGCGCCGCCGAACTGCGGCAGCGCGCCGAGCGACTGGAAGACCTGCCCGAACAGCACGATCCAGATGACCGGCTGGATCAGCGACATGACCGGCCCCCACACCTGGCGGAGGGTCGCGATCAGCCAGCGGCGCAGCACCTGGCCGGCCTGCGTGAACCAGCCCGCGCGAGGCGCGGCGCCGGTGAGGACGAGAGTCGTCATGCTGCGACTCCTTCCGTGAGGGCATCCGACCCGGTCCCTGAGCCGGTCGAAGGGCCGAAGGTGTGGCCGACGAAGTGCAGGTACACGTCGTCGAGGGTGGGATGGGACGCCGCGACCTGGCCGAAGCGGATGCCTGCAGCATCCAACGCTCCGATGACGGCCCCGACCGCCGCCGAGGCGTCGTCGGTGCGCGCCGCGAGGACGCCGTCGACACCGGAGGCCTCGATCACGACGTCGCGCAGGCCCGGCACCCGGCCGATCGCCGCCCGCACGGCGGCCGGGTCGGGCTCCACGAGCGACACCCGCAGCGAGTCGCCGTGCAGCGCCGCCTTGAGCTCGTCGGGCGTGCCCTGCACGACCGCACGACCCCGGTTGACGAGGAGGAGCTCGTCCGCGAGGCGGTCGGCCTCCTCCGTGTAGTGGGTCGTCAGCACCACGGTGAGCGCCTCCTCGCCGGACAGCCGGCGGATCTCCGCCCACATCGTGGCGCGCGCCTCGGGGTCGAGTCCCGTGGTGGGCTCGTCCAGGAACAGCACGCGCGGCCGGTGCACGAGCGCCGCGGCGACGTCGAGACGCCGGCGCATTCCGCCGGAGAAGGTTCCGACCGGACGACGGGATGCCTCGGCCAGCCCGAACTCGTCGAGCAGACGCGCCGCGCGGCCCCGGGCCTCACCCGGTGCGACGCCGCGCAGCCGTGCGGCGATCTCGAGATTCTCGCGGGCAGTGAGGAGCGGATCCGTGCTCGCCCCTTGGGACACATAGCCGATGGCGGCGCGGACCGACGCCGGGTCGGTGGTGACGTCGTGCCCCGCGACGACGGCGGTGCCGCTCGTCGGGCGGGACAGCGTCGTGAGGATCTTGGTCGTCGTGGACTTGCCGGCGCCGTTCGGGCCGAGGAGGCCGAACACGCGGCCGGCGGGGACCGAGAAGCCGAGGCCGTCGAGGGCTCGGACCCCTGGCTTCCGGCCGCGACCCGGGTAGACCTTGACGAGGTCGGTGGCGACGATCGCGCGATCGTCGGCGATGGAGTTTTCGGGCATGGCGAAGCATCCCTTCCT